>NZ_JBQTGI010000017.1:0-59359 GCF_052400645.1 Saccharicrinis sp. GN24d3 | reverse complement strand
CGTCCCTTCACAGACCGGGGCGTTGTAGTTTACCGTTACGGTTGGCCTTTCATTTACAACAACGGTTTCAAATGTTGTTCCGTCACTTGAACAGCCTTTGTTGTCGGTAACCGTAATATAGTAATCCCCCTCGTTAACCTCTACTGCATTTGCAATCACCGCATTTTGAGAGTCGACACTGTAACCGTTGGGCCCGCTCCAACTAAATGTGGTGTATGTGCCCGAGCCTCCGCTAGGTGTTGAGCCCACATTGATATCCGACCCCTGGCAAACAGGACTGTTGCTGTTGGCGGTTATGCTTGGGTTAGAATTTACTGTGACAGTGACACTTGTTGTAACACTACAAGAAGTTATACTATTTGTTATCGTTAGATTATATGTAGTTGTAACTACAGGCGACACATCCCAAGAAGCAGCACTACTTGTATTTCCAGCACCATCATCCCATAAATAATCTACATTTGGATCCATATCCGTTGTAGCACTCAAAGTAGTCTTTTCGCCATAACAAATCTCTGAATTAGGGCTGATTGAGTTTATTACCGGGTTATCATGAACGGTAACCAGTATATTGCCATTCATGTTCTTATTACATGAATTATCTGCAGCATTAACGGCGTCCACATAATAAGTAGTATTTGTACCTGGGTTAACGGTAAAATCAATCGAACTTCCACTTCCGTTTATCAGAAACCCAACATCATTACCATCCGAATCTTTAAGTTGATAATCTATTCCTAGTTCGGAATTCCCCAAAGTCAAAATCACCGGATCACCGGGACAAACAAAAGGATCTTCTGATGTTAATTCAAATACTGTTGGTGTTTGGTTGAGAATGGTATAATCGGAACCAATACTTAGAGGAGTATATCCAGCATCATATTGATAATAATCGAAATAAATTCGTGCCCCATAGTATTTAGGGTCTACCCTATCTGTATGAAACTCCAACACAGTAGAAGTACCGCTACCCGAAACATCTGCCCAATCAGCATGATATTCAACTGAGCCTAAAACAGTTCGTATTTGCCATACAATACTTGCAGCATCATCGTGCCAACTGGTTGGAGTAATATTAACCTGTCCTTCCTCAGAACAATAACTTGAAGCAATATTCGGATTATTTCCATTTCCCCCTTTTAAGGAAGGGAAACCTTTTTCCAAAGCATCTTTATAAAATTCACTTTGCGCTTTGGAATAAGTCTTCAGATCTTCATCCGTTTGCGCAAACAAAACAGACGAAACGCCAAGCAAATTCCATACGAATAAAATGAATAGTGTAAGGTATATTTTTCTCATCCTATAATGATTAATGTCTCCTAGTTCCAATAATAAAATTCAGCGCAAATAGAAAAACCTTAAAAAAAACAATCGCCGCCAAGGTCCCAAAATGGCAACGGTTCCAACCAGATTCTGTTAAATTAGTTGGGTGTGTTCTTTTATTATTTCTATTTGTTATAAACTTATCTATCCTATATAGATAATTGCTATTTCAAAACCCTAATAGCTCAATTATCACAAATTAGGGTCACAGTTCAACTCGTTCAAAACAACATCAAAACAGCCAATTAGACTTACCTACTGGCGGTTTAACCATTTTCTACGAGTAATCTGCGTATTAGTTTCAATAGCTGAGTATTCTGTAATATTTTTTTGTCAAACACATCATTTATATTATGAACGCATAAAAGTCCATGTTTAAAACCATTTGATAAATCTTAACTATATATTATGCCTTTCTCCTATTTATCAGAAACCACAATTGGGCAAATACGAACTCAAGGCCATGCCAACAGGTAATACAACAAAACACTCAAATAAACACAACTATTCCCCAATGGCCCGTTTAATAAGCTTTCCGTACTTGGGATTTTCTTCCATGGCTATACGCGCTACCTTGATGTAACTGCTTAACCAGTGTTGCATCACTACAGTTTCTTTCTTTGTTTTATGATTTAGCATACGAACCACCCCGGTAATTTTAACACATTCCGAAGAAAGTGCGTTTAACTCCTTCAACCTGGTTTTGACGTCTTCTATTTCTTTTAAGGTCACCCCAAAGCCTTCCAGAGTGGCGATATAGTTTTTATTAACCAATAAATTATCAATAAACACCACTACTTGCGACATCCATTTTTCGTAGGTTCTTGCTCTCGCTCCCGTTAATAGTAGGGCTTCCTGTGCTTCAACATCGTCTAAAAAAGCTATTCTGGATAACTTCAAAAACTTCATATATTTTTTATGCACTTCAGTTTGAACTTTCTTTTTCTTCGCAAACATTCGTTTTTTTATCAAACTTTGTTTAGCCACCTCAATATTTAAGCGTTCAAGACCTTCAGCCAGTCTTTTTCCCTCTGCAAGTTTCCTGCTGTCATACCCATATCCGCCTACCACCTTACGAATATCATCCACATCAGCACTCTTTGATGTAATATCCTTAAGTTTATATAGATATTCTTTTTTAGTATGTTTAGTATAATGCATAAAATATAATTCTTAATTTAACTATTTATTATTAATAGTTTAATCATTATTGGAATCATTTAACAAACTAAAATTAAATTTATTGAATATACAAATTATTTATATCTTATTTTGATATGTAGGTATCTTTTTTATTAATGTAATATCATTTACAAAATTAGAATTGTTTATTTATTATTCAGACATGTTAAAATATTATTTAGAATAGTTAAAATATATAATAGACTATCAATAACCAATATAAGACCGATGTAGTTAATATTATATCTGATTATAAGATAAATAAGAACGATCTGATACTTAATAATAATAATGAATATAAAATTTTTCTACAATTCTTAAGAAAAATATACTCTTCTTATTCAAAACAATTATATTTGACGTTGCAGAAATAGCACACTAAGCAGCATTATATGTACCTTTTTTACGAGCCGGATTTTTCGAATAATGGAAATATTCTATCTCAGGACGAATCAAAACATTGTATTCGTGTCCTACGTCATCAAGTCGGAGATATAATTTCAGTGATGGATGGCATAGGTTGCAGGTATTCAGCGGAAATTATTGATGCTAATCCGAAAAAATGTACATTAAAAATTGTTGAAACAAATACTGAAGAACGAAGACCATTTTCGCTCCATATGGCTGTGGCCCCCACAAAAAACATTGACCGTTTTGAATGGTTTTTAGAAAAAGCAACGGAAATGGGTATTGAAGAAATAACACCTATTATATGTGATCATTCCGAAAGAAAAGTAATTAAACCGGAAAGATTGGAGAAAGTAATTGTTTCAGCTTCCAAACAATCGCTTAAAGCCTATATACCAAAGTTGAATCGGCTTGTTACGTTTAAGGAATTCGTCAACAACAAATCAACTGCCAACTGTTTTATTGCACATTGCGAAAACATGCCCAAGCAATTGTTGAGAACTGTTTACGAGCCAAATTCAGACGCCGTTATATTAATTGGTCCGGAAGGTGATTTTTCGCCAGGTGAGATTCAAATGGCAACGGATCATCAATTTAAGGCCATTAGTTTGGGCAAAGAACGTTTAAGAACTGAGACAGCTGCCATAATGGGGTGTGCAACAATTAATTTAATCAATCAAAAAGACTAAACGTAATCGGCCAAAGTTTGACGGCCCAAAAAATCCTTAAACTCGCAAGCCAAGGCAGAAGCCAAATCGCCCATGATACATTTATTGAATGGGCATCGCTCTTTGTTTCCCGGACAACCCTGGACTTCAACAGGCCCTTCAATTACCTCGTACAGTTCCAACAAGGTTATATCCTTGGGATCTTTTTTTATGACAAATCCACCACTTGGTCCCCTATTGGAGGACACAAAATTTTCTTTTGCTAAACGTTGAAATACTTTTGCCACATGATGTCTGGAACTATCAATCATTTCTGAAATCTGATTCACGTTTAGTTTATGATCTGTTTTTGCGATTAAGACCATACCATGCAGTGCTATGGAAGCAGCTTCGGATAGAGTTATAATTTTGGACATTTGCGATTGCTTTATTTAATACTAAAATACCTAATAGCTATTTGTTCCTACAAATAAAACGATTTGAATCGGTAAATAAAAGTCTTAAATACTAAAATAGAACATAAAAAAACCCGCACCAACAGGTGCGGGTCTGTGTTATATGATTGACAAGCAACTTATTTGCTTTCTTCAACCAATGTTTTAGTTGGTAAATCACAAACTTCACTGGGGCCGAAATATTGGATAGGACCAGGATATACATACTTGGTATTTTCCGCCCAATCGTCACGATTAGCTGTTAACGCTTTAAATGGGGCACCATCTAGTTTTACAAGCGCTTTTTGAATAACAGGCTTCATTTGACCATGACGACGCTCCATGTTCATCATCATAGTTACAGGTACACCACCTGCTATCCACTTATCTGCAGGAGCCGTTAAGTTACGAACAGATGCCATATAACCCGTTTTTCCTTCTGCAATAAGAATAGAAGCAGTATAACCCAATGAATAACAATAATCAGCATCGAAGTTAGATGGTGCGGCACATCGTCCTTCGTAACCAAAGAAGTGCCCTTGAGCAGAGAATTTACCCGTATATTGGCCAGCTTTCTTCATTTTCTTCAACTTAGCCTTAACCATATCAATTAATAACTTCTCGGTTTCAATTAACGATACTTGAACGTTTCCATGTGGGTCACGGTCTAACATTAACTGGTTAGCGATACTGTTTGGCAGGCTTCTGAATACCTCAGCCATATCTGCAGATAATTTTGCCGATAAGTAACCTCTCTTCTCACTGTTCGTTTCAAGAACATTTACTTCTTCCTCGTTATGTGCTAATAAGTCGTTAAGCTCGGCAATTAGTTTTTTCATAGCAGGAATAAACTCAACTAATCCTTCAGGAATTAAAACAGTACCGAAATTCTCACCTTTTGCAGCACGTTTTGCAACAATATTGGCAATATACTCAACTACCTGATCAAGACTCATATTTTTAGCCTCTACCTCTTCAGAGATAATTGTTACGTTAGGCTGAGTTTGAAGCGCACACTCTAAACCAATATGAGAAGCAGAACGTCCCATTAATTTAATGAAGTGCCAGTATTTTTTAGCTGAGTTCGCATCGCGTTGTATGTTACCAATCAACTCGCTATATACCTTACATGCGGTATCGAAACCAAACGAGGTTTCAATCATTTCGTTTTTAAGGTCACCATCGATCGTTTTAGGGCAACCAATTACTTGTACTCCCGCATTTTTTTGTTTGTAATATTCGGCAAGCACACATGCATTGGTGTTTGAATCATCTCCACCTATAATCACGAGCGCATTAATGCCTAATGCCTTACAGTTTTCAAGACCTTTATCGAATTGAGCTTCTTCTTCTAACTTGGTACGTCCGGAACCAATGATATCAAAACCACCCGTGTTTCTGTAATGGTCAATGATGTCGTCTGTTAATTCAGCGTAATCATTGTTCACCAATCCACCAGGACCGCCCAGGAAACCATATACTTTATTAGCTGGGTTCAGTTTTTTCAACCCGTCGTAAATACCTGAAATTACGTTATGGCCACCAGGAGCCTGACCTCCCGATAAAATTAAACCAACGCTAATTGCTTTTGTTACTGCAGAAGATTCTCCTGCTTCGAAGCTTAATACAGGCATTCCATACGTATTAGGGAAAAGTTTTTTGATATCATCCTGGTCTGCAACAGACTCAGTATTTTTTCCTTCTACAATTTTTACAGATCCTTTAAGTGCCGCAGGCAATTTTGGAGCGTAGCTCTCACGTGCGATTTGAAGTGGACTTTTAATCATCTTATCCAAATTAAATATAGTTTTTAGAAAATAATCTTTTTCAATTCTTCTGAAAAGCACCAAGTTAGAAACATGATCAAACTCACTTTTTCAGATGCTGCAAAAATGTTTATATTTTTTCAATTTAAAAAAAAATACAGGCTTATATTTACAATTTAACACTTATTTAAACTCGATCTCTTTCGGATATAATAGTTTATGCTTAGCAGAAGATAAGCTAGGGGACTTATTGATGGCAAAATAGATTTTGCATAAAAAACCAAATACCGAAGTATACACGGCATATCGTTTATGATTTAAATAGATAATCTTAATACCTCATATAGCCAGACACCATTATATAAGCCCACCCATTTTCCTATATTCAACAGGCGTGGTTCCTACAATTCTCTTAAAAATTCGAGTATAATACTGTTGACTATTAAAGCCGGCCTCTTCGCTGATTTGTTTTTGGTTTTTTGCTGTTGTTATTAAAAGTTCCTGTGCCTTTTCAATCCTTTTAATGTTGATATAATCATTAGGCAACATATGTGTGATCTTTTTAAACTGGCGTGAAAAGTGATCTTTTGAGCAACATGCTATTTCTGCTAATTCTTCCAATTTGATATCCCTGTGCAAGTTGGTCGATATGTGTCTGAATACATTGGTAAGCTTATACTGCGTTTTTAAGCTTACTTCTTTTTTAAGATCGGTTTCAATAAAACGCGAAAACAACTGTTTTAAAATACCAATGGTCTCTAACTGCGCACTATTGGAAGTAGAGGTAAAATCATTGACCGACCAGTTTCGATGTTCATAGATATTAGGATCTGAATATTTCAAAGCGATATTCGGATTAATTTCGAGTAATCTTTGAAATAAAGCATAGTCTAAATCGGTAGCTCTCACCTCATTTTTTATAGAAATACGATCAAAAATCTTTACGCCATCCGACAACTTATGTGAAAAATGCAAATAATACTGCGAAATTGGTTCCACACAGTGATAACTACACAATGTATAGCTGGGAATCAGATAGAGGTATCCTGCTTTTAACTGATGCATCTTATTTTTAGGCATAATAACTCCCTCACCCCCGGTAATCAAATATATGCGAGAAAAAGGACTAACAATATTGGAATAATTCCATTCCGTACCTACCTTAATTTTGGAAGCGTTATAAATATGAACCTTTATGTCATCAATTAAACCCGGTGCAAGCATAATAAAATTATTTACGTCAAGTCTTCAAATATAACTCATTATATCGGATTTGTACAAAACACCATCGGATATTTGAACCGTTCCCGATAATAAACGGACTAGCTTTGTAAGCTGATCAAAGAACTTAAAAATCTATATTATGACATCAAAAGAAAGAGTATATGCAACCATAAACCGGGAAAAAGTTGACTACCCTGCCTCCTGGTTAGGGCTACCGGTTCCCCCGGCCCTACCGAATTTATATAAACACTTCAATGTAAGCAGTATTGAAGGATTAAAAAAATCTATAAAGGATGATGTATGGCCCATAGAAGTGCCCTACCACAACGCTCCTTTTAATGATGTTGGCTGTGCCCTGCAATTTGCGAAGCCCACAAGTATAGGAACCCAGGACGAACGTACTTTGACTGCACCGGGCTTTTTCCAGGGAAAAACAGACCCTGCCGAGATTGACTCCTTTGACTGGCCCAACCCAGCAGATTACCTGGATATTGAAGAATCTAAAAAACTAGTGACTGAAGTATCCGATGATTATTTTAAGATGGGTATCATGTGGAGCGCTCATTTTCAGGATACTTGTGCCGCTTTTGGAATGGAAGATGCACTGATTACCATGATGATGTACCCGGATATGTTTCAGGCGGTAATTGATAAAATTACAGGTTTTTACCTTGAATTAAACAAAATGTTTTATGAAGCTACCAAAGGAAAATTGGATGGTGTATTAATTGGTAATGATTTCGGAAGTCAAACTGCTTTAATGGTTGATCCGGATATGTTACGCACTTATGTTTTCCCGGGAACTAAAAAACTAGTAGATCAAGCTAAGAGTTATGGCCTAAAAGTCCTCCACCACTCTTGTGGTTCCATCTTCCCAATCATCAACGACCTATATGATATGGGGGTAGATATTGTACACCCTATACAAGCTCTGGCTGCTGATATGAGCGCTGAAAATCTTAGTGAGAAAATTGAGAATGGAGTTTTCTGTGGAGGTGTGGATGCGCAAGAGTTATTGGTGAATGGTACTCCTGAGGAAATAAAAAAACGTGTTACTCAACTTAAAAAATTGTTTCCGACCGGTTTAATTATTTCCCCTAGTCACGAGGCCATTTTACCTGATATTGCCCCGGAGAATATCCAAGCTATTTTTGACGCGGTTAAATCATAATTATTTGTGTCTTTTTTGCTGGTTGAGGGGTGATAATATCTTCAATTAATTAGATATTTACAGAAACAATATTAGTCAACACCAATTAACAATAACAAAGTTGAAATTTGTTTTTAGCAACCTCTTTTAGACCTACAATTTCAATCTAACTCAGGTTCATAAACCGTTAAAAACAAAACATTAACAATTTCTAAATAAAAATAATATGAGTGCATTACTCACAGGTTTTATCCTTCTATTTTCGGCTAGTATCAGCCAGGGTACAATGGGGTATGGTCAAAAAAGATTTCAACCCATGAGCTGGGAAGCGTACTGGTTTCTTTTCTGTATTCTTTCGATGATAGCTGTACCTTTAATTTGGATAAACATAGTTATTCCCGATCCCGTTGCAGCACTACAAGCGGTTGCTACTAAAAATATGCTTATCGCCGCAACAATGGGCGCATTATGGGGAATTGGTGCTTTAATGTGGGCAAAAGCGCTGGTATTCCTTGGCTTGTCGATTACTTATGGCATTGGTATGAGCATGAGTGCGATGATAGGTTCTCTTGGGGTACTTTTTCGTGGTG
The DNA here is from genome assembly GCF_052400645.1 of Saccharicrinis sp. GN24d3. Lineage (NCBI taxonomy): Bacteria > Pseudomonadati > Bacteroidota > Bacteroidia > Marinilabiliales > Marinilabiliaceae > Saccharicrinis > Saccharicrinis sp. GN24d3. The sequence goes on along the minus strand of NZ_JBQTGI010000017.1, from coordinate 50,614 downwards.
AAAACATCTGGGTTAAAACGTCGACATACTGGATTCTGACCGGTATTGCCGTGTTAATATTGGGGATTCTTATTATTACATTGGCCGGTGCTAAACGAGAGAAAATAAAAGGCGACCTGCCCGATGTATCATCGTTATCGAAAGGGATGCTAGTGCTTATGTTTGTTTTTGCCTTTGCAAATGGAATATTCAGCTCAGGCCTACCATTGGGGTTTGACCGAGTTCAAGTTGCCGCAGATACTGCAATCTTACAGGGAGCGGAACCTTATAATGCGTCGTTGTTAAATTGGGTGTATGTATTTATCGGTGGACTGGCAATACAGGCTGGTTATGCATTTGTTATGATGTTGAAAAATAAAACATTTAATTCGTTCACCACACCCGGGGTATGGAAAGCATATCTTACTGCATCTATTACCGCTGTACTTTGGTTTGCACCATTGGCTTTGTTTGGTATGTCAACAGCTGTACTTGGCGACTTAGGAAAAGTAATAGGGTGGCCAATATATTGCGCACTTGCCGTAATAGCATCAAATATTTTAGCCTATTTCACAGGTGAGTGGAAGGGCGCTATGAAACCGTTCTGGCAAATGCTGTTAGGTGTTTTTGTGCTGATTGTTTCGCTGGTATTATTTGGCTATGCGGACACTTTAGCAGGATAGAAAGAGCAGACAACAACGATGAGAAGTAAGATTTAAAATTAAAAAATGAAAAAGAAAATATTATTTCTACTATTAACGGTAGTAGTTTCAGGGCTTATTGCCCAAAAAAAATATAAAGCCGAATGGGAATCGCTAAAACAATACGAGATTCCGCAATGGTATAAAGACGCCAAATTTGGAATATTTATTCATTGGGGTCCAACAACGGTACCTGCCTACGATTCGGAATGGTATGGGTATCACATGTGGAAAGAAGAAACTGTAGATGCCTTAGGGAATCCATCTCAGAAAGCGTCCAGGGCTTATAAATACCATACCGAGAACTATGGGAAACCGGAAGATTACGGCTACACCAAATTTATTCCGGAATTCAAAGCTGAAGATTTTAATGCCAAAGAATGGGTTGATTTATTTAAAGCAGCCGGTGCAAAGTATGTGGTTCCTGTTGGAGAACACTGTGATGGTTTTGCTATGTACAATTCTAAAATTACTCGTTGGAACTCGGTAAAAATGGGTCCGAAAAAAGATATTGTGGGTAGCTTGTTTAAAGAAGCGCGTAAGCAAGATTTAAAAGTCGGTGTTTCTTCGCATTATGCCTATGGTTGGCATTGGTGGACTTATAAAGATAAATTTGAAACCACCAATCCTGAATTACAGGATTTTTACTGGGAACCACACGAAAGATGGGCTCCTGCTTCCGAAGCTTTTGTAAAACATTGGTACAACAGAACCTTGGATATGATGACGCAGTACAAACCAGATTTATTATGGTTCGACCTTGGGCTTTGCGAACCGGAATACGAAGAAGCCAGGAAAAAACTGCTTGCCAATTATTATAACCAAGGTTTAAAGAACAATCAGGAGGTGGTTCTTAACTACAAAAACATCAAATGGAAACCAATCCCCGACGGAGCTGCTGTTTTGGATATAGAAAGTGGTAAATTAGACAGGATCAGAGAAGAAACCTGGCAAACAGATATGTCGCTAGGTGGTTGGCGATGGGGATACTCCAACGGTTATACCATGCGACCAGCTTCAGGATATATCAACGACTTAATTGATATTGTAAGCAAAAATGGTGTTTTACTATTAAATGTAGCACCTAACAAACATGGAGTTATACCCAATGACCAAAAATCTATTTTATTAGAGATTGGTGCCTGGTTAAAAGTGAATGGTGAAGGTATTTACGAAACCACACCATTTACTATATTCGGAGAAGGGCCTACCAATGCCAAAATGGTTTTACATGGCAATATGAAGGATAAAGGGTTTTCTTCGGAAGATATTAGGTTCACCCAAAAGGGTCAAACCATATATGCCTTTTGGCTAAAGCCCGACCAAAGAAAATCCATTAGTATAAATGCATTTGGTGCAAATAACCGGATTGTTAATGATGCGATTAAAGCGGTTACTATCCTGGGATATGAAAAAGACATCAAATGGATTCAACAAAACGATGAATTGGTAATTGAATTACCACGGGGTACCAACCTAAAAAATGCTTTAGGGATCAAAATTGAACTTGAAAATGCCCCAGGTGATATCTTCAAAACTAAACAATAGAATAATGTAAAAGGTTGTACTATCGTGCAACCTTTGTTTTATTAATCCCTTAGTATTGAATATGATTCCCCTAAAAGAAATAGCTCTATCATATATCAGCACTGGTAATTACAAGTATCCGGATACTTTTGTTTTTTTTAGTTTAAGGCATCGTATTTTTACGAGTTATAAAATACCTTAACTCACGATAATTTTTTCCAAGAAAAAAGGATTGCTCTACAGAACAATCCTTTTTTTATTTCCTAATAAATTTCGGTTAGCTTTTCAAAAGCTCAACTATTTTAATTTTAATGGTTTTAGCTGCTTTATTTTTAGCATCAAAACCTAAAGCTTTATCTGCTAGGCTGTCTGCCTGATCAAATTCAGCTTTGGCTTTTCCTTTGATAGCATCCCATTGATCGCGGTTGGCATCCGTTCTGGTATTTAAAATAGATATTCCATTGGTAAAGAATTCATTGGCTTGTTTAACATAGTGTTTTCCAAGCTCTTTTTTCATATAACCAATATACTTGCTATTTGGGAACTCTTCAACACCGGCCAAGAGTACTTTTTCCATATCGTCCATTTTATCCATAGATTTGTACGCCATACCCGAGTAGAAAGTAGCTACATCTTCTTTGTAACCTAACTCCTTCGACTGTGCATAATACTTAAGTGCCTTTTCATTGTTTTTAAGTTTCCTTGCACATGTAGCCGTATTATAAACCATCGCAGCATCCATATCCTCAGATTCGTCCCAAGCTTCTATGGCAGCCTCAAAAGAAGCCAATGCTGTTTTGTAATCCTTCGCTTTTAAAGCGGCATTTCCTTCGTTTTTGAATTCGGCTGCACTTTTCTCCTCTTGCGCATAAGCAGCCCCTAACATTGTGAATAACAATAATGTTACCGATAGAATGTTCTTCATAATCTTTGTCTTTTATTATTTTATGTTATGAGTTTACAATTTTAGATTCGTAAAAATAACTTTTTTTTTAAAAATCTTAACAATTGTGAAACATTTCGTTAAAAAAATTACAATAACTGTGCCTATTTCAAAAGAAAATCTTTCAACTCATTCAAAGTAGCTTTCAGTTGAATATTTCTGGGCTCTCCGGCCATAAAAGCTTGCAAGCGTTCCGGAACCTCCACTTTTCTTCCAATTACATTCTCCACCACTTCCGGAAACTTGGCGGGATGGGCTGTTTCCAGAAAAATTCCTTTTTCACCTTTTTTTAATTTACTTTCCAGGGCCATAAACCCGGTGGCTCCATGAGGATCTAATATATAGTTGCACGTTTCATCTACCCTTTTTATCCCGGCCCTAATTTCATCATCGGTATACGAAAGACCTTCAACCTTTGCCCTAACCACCTCATGACTAGAGTCAAACAAATCCATTATGCGTACAAAGTTACTTGGATCACCAACATCCATGGCATTGGCTACAGTCGATTTAGATGGTGCCGGCACATATTCACCGGTCTCTAAATATTTAGGAACAATATCGTTTATATTTGTTGCGGCTATAAAGTTTTTTACCGGGAGTCCCATCACCTGAGCAACCAATCCGGCTGTAATGTTTCCAAAGTTACCACTGGGAACACAAAATACGATGTCATCCTTAATTCCTGCTTTTCTTAATTGGGCATATCCATGATGGTAGTACACCGATTGCGGTAAAAGACGAGCTAGATTGATTGAATTGGCCGAGGTAAGGACCAGTTTCTCGTTCAGCTCTTTATCCATAAAAGCCTCCTTTACCATGCGCTGACAATCATCAAACGTACCATCCACTTCAATAGATGTTATGTTCTCACCAAGAGTGGTGAACTGCTTTTCTTGCACCTCACTGACCAAACCTTTGGGATATAGCACAAATACATTTATTCCGGGAACTTTATAAAAACCATTGGCTACGGCACTTCCTGTATCCCCGGATGTGGCCACCAAAATATTTACTTCCTTTTCCTGATCCCCTACAAAGTAAGAAAGTATACGAGCCATAAAACGGGCCCCAACATCTTTAAAAGCCAAGGTTGGCCCATGAAACAATTCCAGTGAATAAATATCTTCATCCACAGCTACCACCGGAATATCAAAATTTAACGCATCGATTACAATGGTTTTAAACTTTTCTTCCGGTATATCAGGACAGAAGAATGGTTTCAACACTTCAAAACCAATTTCCTGTAAAGTTTTATTCTGAATATTATCAAAAAACGAAGCTTCCAACTGAGGAATAACTTCGGGCATAAAAAGTCCTTTGTCGGCAGCCAATCCCCTTAGAACAGCTTCTTTCAGGCTTACTTTAACACCTGGTGAATTAGTACTATAAAATCGCATCTTTATACTATCTAGGTTAAGGTGGGCTGTAAAGGTTACAGGCCACCTTTATAAGTTTACTCTCAATCGTTCATTTTATTTTAAAAGCTCTTGCATAAACTCGGGGCCGTAGAGAGTGCCGTAAGCTCCCTCTTTAGCTGCATCCTCATTATATTCCTTAACGGAATCTGGTGCCTGTCCGGGTTTTACTATAAAAAACGGTACCGCATCTCTGGTATGTGTTTTTATCGCACATGGTGTTGGATGATCGGGCAATAGAGCAATCGTTACCGGTTCGTCCATCTTTTCAACTTCCTCTATTACATATTTCACCACTCTTTCGTCGAGATATTCTATGGTCTTTGTTTTTAATACGTGGTCGCCTTCGTGTCCTGCTTCGTCACTGGCCTCAATATGTAAAAACACATATTGGTTTTCTTTTAAAGCTTTTATGGCGGCTTCGGCCTTGCCTTCGTAATTTGTATCGTACAAACCTGTAGAACCTTCCACATGAACACCTTTTAGTCCGGCATAAGCTCCCAATCCGTATATTAAATCCACCGCCGAAATAACTACACCTGATTCTATTCCATATAGTTCTTTCATAGTTGGCATGTCGGGAGTGTTACCTGCGGACCATGGCCAGATCATATCAGCCGCCGGTTTGCCAGCATCTCTCCTCTTCATATTCACAGGATGATCTTTCAACAGTTCTTTTGACTTTAACATTAAATCAACCACGATATCTATGGTAGCCTGAGCGCCATCTCCCTTTGCAGTTGGCAATACTTCCTTAAATGGAGTGCCTGTCACGTCGTGAGGAGGCACACAGTTAATTTTATCACTTCCGCCTTTCACCACCATCAAATGACGATAACTCACGCCCGGGTAAAAACTTACGATATCCGATCCTAATTTTTCCTGAAGGAATTCCATTATTTCCTTGGCCTCCTCTGTAGAAATATGTCCTGCGGAATGATTTAAAATTTTTTCATCCTCAATTGAAATCAGGTTGCAGCGGAAAACCAAATCATCCAAAGAAGTTTTCACTCCCATAGAAGCCGCTTCGAGTACACCTCTTCCCCTGTAATACTTGGCTGCATCATACCCCATCACCATCATATTGGCCACTTCGCTACCCGGGTGCAATGACGGTGGCACCGTATCCAAAAGACCAGAAACACCTTTGGCACATAAGTTATCGATATGAGGCGTTTTTGCCGCCATCAAAGGCGTTTTATTTCCCAATTCCTTTAACGGTTCATCAGAAGCCCCATCTGCTAATATTACTAAATATTTCATTTTAATCTTTTTTAATCAGTTACCAAGACATTTATTTATTCGCAACTTTTATAATATCAGCAAACACTCCGGCTGCGGTGACTTCTGCCCCTGCACCATAGCCTTTAATTTGCATTGGATGTTCTTTATAATGTTCCGAGTTAATCAAAATAATGTTGTTACTTCCTTCCAACTCATAAAAAGGATGTTTGTTGTCTATTTCGATAAAGCCAACCACAGCTTTTCCATTTTCAAGTTTGGCACCATATCTCAGCTTTTTTCCTTGTGCCACGAGCTGCTTTCTTTGATCTTCAAATATGGAATCATGGTTTTTAATTTCCTCCATAAATGCATCCAGCGATTCGCAGTCCATGTATTTCTGCGGCACAAACGGAACAACATCAATATCAGACTGCTCCAATGGGTAACCTGCTTCCCTGGCTAAGATAAGAATCTTACGCACCACATCGGTTCCACTCAGGTCGATCCTTGGATCCGGTTCGCTATATCCCAAATCCTTGGCATCTTGAATTACTTCCGACAAGGGCTTGTTTTCATCTACCGTATTCACAATATAATTTAATGTTCCCGATAAAACCGCCTCCAATTTAAGGATTTTATCGCCGCTCATCACCAAATCATTCAAAGGTCCAATAATTGGCAACCCGGCTCCCACATTGGTTTCAAACAAGAATTTAACTCCTTTGTTTAAGGCTGTTGATTTTAATTTTTGATACAGTTCATATTTCGACGAACTCGCAATTTTATTAGCTGTTACCACCGAAACGTTGGAATCTAAAACTTCTTGATATATGGAGGCAATCGTTTCGTTGGCGGTACAATCCACCAAAACACTGTTGCCCAGGTTATACTCAACAATGCGCTCTTTAAATACCTGTAGGTTGGCAATTTCTCCCTGCTCCATCAGGTCGCCCAAAATATTCCTGCTATCAAGTCCTTGCGGGTTCAACAACATTTTTCGGCTATTGGTAATTCCTGCTATCCTGATTTTAAGCTTGTTATCAGCAAACAGCTTTTCTGTTTGAGCGTTAATTTTTTCGATTAACATTTTACCAACCGTACCGGTACCCACCAAAAACAAGTTAATCCTGGAAAACTGGGAAAGGAAGAAAGCTTCGTGTGCAGTATTTAACCCTTTCTTCAGATCTTTCTCTTTTACCACAAAAGAAATATTTAACTCCGAAGCCCCCTGTGCAATAGCAAAAATATTTATTCCGTTTTTACCCATGCTTTCAAACAAAGTGCCGGATACCCCGGTAGTATGTTTCATATTCTCCCCTACAATTGCAATAATTGCCATGTTCATCTCAACGGAGATATTGTTGATTTGATTTAACGCAATTTCCACATTAAATTCCTCCTGCACCAATTTTACCGCGGTATCGGCAGTTTGGGAGTCAATAACTACACTAATAGAATTCTCCGAGGAAGCCTGGGAAATAAGTATTACGTTGATGTTTTTTAGTGCCAATGATTTAAATAGGCGCATGGCAATACCTGTAACGCCAATCATCCCTAGGCCTTGCACCGTAAGTAATGAAACATTTTTGATAGAAGAAATTCCCTTGATCTTTTTCCCCTGCATAGGTTCTTTTTGATCGTTGATCAAAGTCCCTTTAGCTTCAGGATTAAAGGTGTTTTTAATCAGTATAGGTATGTTCTTTTTGTATACAGGCAAAATAGTAGGCGGAAAAATCACTTTGGCACCAAAATGCGATAGCTCCATCGCTTCGGAATAACTTAATTTGTCGATACAATAGGCGCGGCTAATAATTCTTGGATCGGCAGTCATAAAGCCGTTTACATCTGTCCAAATTTCCAGGATGGAAGCATCAAATGTCGCTGCCAAAATAGCGGCAGTATAATCGGATCCTCCCCTGCCTAAAGTGGTTATTTCGTTTTTTTTATTGGTTGCAATAAAGCCAGGAAAAACAGCCACCTTACCAATCTCATCTTTCACCTTCATCAACTGAGATTCTGTCGATTTAAAATCTACAGAATCTTTACCGAACACATTGTCTGTAATGATATATTTGTGGGATTCAAATAAAGCAGCCCCTTCTATCAGTTCGGAAATTATAAAAGAAGAAATTCTTTCTCCGAAACTTGAAATAATAGCCTTACTTTTTGAAGTAACCTCTTTTAACAGGAACACTCCTTTGATAATGGTACTGACCTCTTCAAAAAGCTGATCTACTCTAAATTTAATAGTTTGAGCCTTATCCAGAGGAAATAGCTCACTAATTATTTTATAATGCTTTTCTTTAACTTCACTGGATACGTCAAAACATTCCTGGTTTCCTTCTTCCGCCAGGTGGGCAGCTTTAATCAACTGATCGGTGACCCCACCTACCGCGGAAACCACCACAATAATTTGCTCCTGTTGGGATTCAACAATGTTTTTAACTTTTAATATGCTATCCGAAGAACCTACGGACGTTCCTCCAAATTTTAAGACCTTCATACAAATTTATTAATGATGAGCCATATAGAAAATAATATATGGTATTATGTTTAACACAAGCTATTAAGAGAATATTGCAATTGCTCAATGAACTATTTCAATGTTAATCAAAAGTAAAATACTAAAAATAATGCTTTTGAAAACAATCTCAGGTGGATGTTTATATTAAATAAACTACCTGACGGCAGGAGAATAACAGCTAGACCCCCCAAGGGGTAATGGTTGACGTAGAAATAGTGGTGATAATATGGGAAAAATTATAAACCATAGCTGTAAATGCGTTTTGCTTTTCTATTATACTGCAAAAATAGACATTTAATTCAATCCCCAAAATTAAAACATGACTTTTGCCATGATTTTAAGGTTTGATAACATTGGGAGAAATTATCCAACTTGTTCGAACCCAAACCAGAACACCTCAATCAATCATTAAACGCATTATGATTCTCCTTGGCTTGTGCAAGTCCATTCATAAATTTCAACCATGCAATCTTTTATGATTCGGGATTTAATCATTTACTTAACCAGGCGTTGTATATATTTTACTTAAATATTTGTCGCTTTTTTGAAATTATATTTTGATATACTTCTATAATTCGATGGGGATTCTTGCACAAAATAATACAACCCTCCCCAATTGTGCTTCACTTGATAAAATACTTTTTGATACTCCCCATTCTTAATGATTACGCGGGTTATCACCTTCCCCTTGAGATCATGTATTTCAATCGATTTTCCTTCGGGATAAGATTCCCTTAATGGTGGTAACCCGAAAGGGCTTTTTTCTTTCACTATCGTTTTTTTGGATTTTGACGGTACAGGGGAGGATCCAGTCGATACAGTTTCTTGTTGCTTAATCTCAACATGCTTTTGATATTGTATAGCCGTTTTTTCCTGTTCTTTTAGCAAGACATTTTTTGGGGGCTCAGCTTTTGTAGCGACACTCCTTTGCCATGATTGATAATCTCTTTTAATTTTTTCCAGTCTTTTGTTAACCACCAACTGATAATCTAAATCGTAATCAAAATCATGTTTAACATTAGAATATTGGATTTTAGCCACAGGTTTTTTAAAAAAAGCAGTATCCACATTTGGAAACGTGGGAAAAAGTTCCACCAAAATCTCATACGGGTAGATATTTTTTTTATCCACAAAACCTGGTACTTGTGTTGAGAAACTGACTTTTTTACCTATGTAGCCAGGTTTAGAAAAACAGAAGTGAAAATTAGTGTTCCATGAAAGATACGTAATAAAATCCCCGTTAACATCCACGGGCACCCTTTTTTCATGGTATCCATTAATCACCGACAAGCTAACTTTTGACGCTTTACCATCCCTGATATAAACTGTCCCCCTTACAGGGTACAATCCCTGTGCCTGGATAGTGAGGCATCCAAGTTCGAGAATGATAAAACCAAATAAGAGTATTTTCCCCATATAGGTAATGACTTTATATGGGGCTAAAATAGACAATTAAGAATGAAATACCAATAACGGGGTTGTTGAATGGAATAACATTTTCTTCGCTATAGATGGATTCAATAACCTGGAAATAAGGCTGCGCTTAAAGGTGGTAAATGCCAGAATATTGATGTTATCAGACAGGACAAAACGCTCCACCCCCACCCAAAAATCCTCGTTTTCTAATAATTTAAAATCAAGCTCCTTACCAATGTCGTTGCGTCTAAAATGTTCTATCAGCCCGTCCATTCTAACTCTATCTTTTTCGATATTATTACCGGCGGTAATATGCGCACATTTAACACTCACATCAAGGGCTTTGATAATTCCAGACAATTTTTCGATAGATACAAAGTCACTGTCCCCAAACACGGACAAATAGCCAATGTTAATTATTTTATCCATCCCTTCGTATTTAAAACCCTCTGGCACAGCCAAAACAGGCACTTTGGCACCTTCGATTATCTCCGCGGTAACACTTCCGATCAAATCCACTGCTTTCTTATCGGCGCCCCGTGTTCCCATTACTATCAAAGAGGGTTTGTAAATCTCACTGTAGGTAAGAATTTCATGTTCTGCAATCCCTCGGCTTAGTTCGGTATGGATCTTTACACCTTCAATCCTATTTTCAACAACTCGTTTTTCCAGTCCTTCCTTTAATTCTTGCAATTTTTTTTCACTCTCCTCTTTCAACTCAAAACTAACCTCGTCTGAATTAATATCGTATACGAAAGAATCACTGAACGGCAGGCCTGCATTCATTGGTGAGTAGTACGCATTGAACAAAGTCAGTTCGCCCTTGCTTCGCGAAACCCAGTCAAAAGCAATATCAACAGCTTTCTGAGAGTATTGCGAAAAATCGACCGGAACCAGGAATTTTATTCTATCTTTCTTTTTCGCCTTAGAAGGAGATGAATCATAATCCGATTCCCGGATGGAATCAAACACGATAAGGGCTTGCTCAAAATCAACTTCTTTTATATTTACTTTAACTCCAGCCGATACAGCTCCCTGAATAAGGTTTATATGCTCCAGAAAGCACTCTACTCCCTCATTTGCCAGCAAAGTTTTTACTACTTGTGCTTTCTCGAATGACAATGTTGCTAAGGTGATTATTTTATCTTCCATGACCAAAAATTGTTTAGACTGTTCCCTGCGTTTTAATTTAATAAAATATTCGGAGAATGTCTAACAATTATCGTTGTAAGATCCATAAAAATATTTTTATGTAGTTTTATTCAGGAAGTTTAAAGTTATCCCAGAATTTTTCTTCTTTAGCGCTTCCGTTAAAATATTGGCGATTGGTTATCTTATCGGTATATTCGTCCACCTTAACCACTTTTAGGTAAACAGATGTCTTTGTTCCGTTTGCTTCATTCTGTATATAGTTAACGGAGTTCAAGACCATTTTATTTCCATGAGCTTTATAAGCCGTTTCTACCTTGTATTTTAATTTGCTGTTTTCTTTATTGGCATAAAAACTGTTTCCATGTCGGAACTTAGCTGTTCTAACTGCTTCAAAACTATTTTTTAACACTTGATTATTTTGATGCGATATCCAGATTTTTCCTTTATACTGCACTAATTGAGGATCGCCTGTGTTTTGGATGGTCGGATTTTTACATTCATACGAAATTACCCAAACGGAATCCTCTTCCAGCACTTCCTCTCCTTCCACATACACATCAAAGTCGTTGATAGACTCTACCGACAAAATATTACCCGGGTTCCTCACAATATCCTGACTGATCAAATTATCGATAAACGTTAACCCTTCTTTTAACAAACCTATTTCTTTGTGCGGATTGCTTTCTGTAATACGGTAATGAATATTTTGAAATGCTTCAGTAAACGAACGTGTTCCGTAGCCCTTGCTATCCGTCAATACAAATATGGCTTCGTCCTCTGTTTTTCTCCCTTCATTGATGGACACGGTACGCAAGTAGCAATTGTACGAATAAGGTTCTGTCAGATAATTCTCTACTATTAAATTAGATGCCGCTCTTATGATACCATACCCAATTTTAGATTTAGCAGATACATTAACCTCTGATATACCATATTTTACAGGAGTTAATTGAATCATTAACCCATCCTTTCCCGACCATTCGCCCACTTTGTAAGTTTTAGCCTTATACCCCACTGCAGAAACGCTAATTTGTTTGTCAATTAATGCTTGCGATAGTATTATTTCAAAATTTCCATCACTATCCGATGCCGTACCCAAATAGGTACTCTCAACCCCAATATTTGCAAACTCAACCGCAACTCCCGTTTCCGCGTTTATAACGGTACCGGTAGCCGTAAAGTTTTGAGCCATTAATAAGGAATTCAATACAAAAAATAAAATAAATGATATAGCTATACTTCGTTTCATTTCGAACAGTTTTATCGGTTAAAAGTAAGAATAATACCGATTTGTTCATGATGTTAACGTTAAATTTATTCCATCATGTAGCGCTATCATCAATCTGCCGGCGTAAAGATCGGGACAACAAGAATCAACATAAATCATGACGCCACAGCTTCTGGCAGGCATTTGTTTACATTTGGCTTTGCGAGGATCCCAAGTGCTAATTCCGAAGTAAATTGTAGTATAAGTTCCGTTTTTTTTATAAATAAAGTATTCCGAAGTGCTTTTTTACATATTGAATTTTTTGCATACATGAGCAAAACTGATATTGAAAGATGTTTAGAATTAATTATTCGCATAATGAATAAAAACTTTGTTACTTTTGAATTTAATTATAAAAACAAGATACTTATGAGAATCGTTTTGTTACTCACTTTAAGTGCCATAATATTAAATAGTTGTGTAGTTTCCAAAAAGAAATATGAAGCTTGCATGGCCGCAAAATCAAGATTGAGCAAAGAGTTAAGCACAACCCAAAAAGAAAACAAATCGTTGCAAACCCGGATTAAAACCAACATCTCAGATTTTGAATCGATGAAAAACGAGATGCACTTAAGTAATGCGGTCAAATCGGACGAAATAAGTGATTTATTGGTTAAAGTGACCCAGCTTACGGATGCCAACAACGAACTGGAAAATAAACTGTCGCAAACTGTAACATTATACAAGTCACAACAACAAACTTCCATGTCTGTTGCCGATGAGCTTAAAAAGCTGCGAAAAGACAACATGAAGCTCAAAAGAGATACTGCAAGTATTAGATATGCTTTAAAACTCTCGAAAGAAAGATTTGCCAAACTTGAAAGTGATCTTACCGCACATAAAAACAAGTATAACAGCGTGAGCAATTCCAATCGACAATTGACCAAGGAAATGGAAGTTAACAAACAGAAACTAATTTCTTTTGAGCAGCAATTGGTGAGAAACAAGCAAAAGATGGAAACGATTTCTACCTCTTTGATTGAATTAAGAAAGGAAATGCTTTCGGCTAAATCAAGTAATAAAGTCATTGATCCTAACAAAAACAAACATATTGATAAAATGGCCAAAGAGTTGGGTCACTATTAAAATATAAAAAGCTTCAAATACAATACGATAAGGATTGGTGAGAACGGGGATTGAGTCGAACATCGGCAAACTTTACATTATTAAAATAGCTAAATGGTTTATGTTAACCATGCCTATTTTAATGCTTTTTTATAAGGACATGGGATTCTCCGACCGGGAATCCTTTCAGCTTAAAGCCTTTTATTCTATTGCTATTGTCATATTCGAGATTCCATCGGGATATTTGGCAGATGTAATTGGCCGCAGAAAAACGCTGATATTCGGTTCCATTCTGGGAACATTGGGTTTTTTGGTTTATGCCACTACTTCGGGTTATTATTGGTTCCTGATCGCCGAAATTATTCTGGGTATCGGGCAAAGCTTCGTTTCCGGAGCTGATTCGGCCATTATGTACGATTCCCTAAAATCCGCAGGGCGAGAAAGGGAGTACGTGAAATTCGAAGGACGAAATTTTACTGTGGGTAATTATTCCGAAGCTTTAGCGGGAATCATCGGTGGTGCCTTGGCGGCTATCAATATGCGTTACCCCTTTATTTTTCAGACCGCTATTGCATTTATGGCAGTTCCAGCTTCCATTATGTTGGTGGAGCCCACCAGAAGTGGAAAACGCAAAAAGCCTGGTTTTAGGGATATTTTAAGTGTGGTGTGGTTTGCCACGGTTAAAAATTCGAAATTAAGGTATAACCTGCTTTTCTCAAGTATACTGGGCACTGCTACGTTGACCATGGCCTGGATTTATCAGTTATATTTAAACGATATTGGTTTTTCGGAATACGCCATTGGAAGCACACATACGGTTTTAAACCTGATTGTGGGCACCACCACCCTTTTTGCCTATAAAATCGAAGCCAGGCTTAAGCCTAAAATGACCATTTGGCTCACTTCGATTATCATTACGGGTAGTTATATAATCTCCGGATTTATAGAATCGGCGTGGATTTTGATTGTACTGGGGGTATTTTATTTTAGCAGGGGAATTGCAACACCAGTCCTTAAGGATTATATCAATCGAATTACTTCCGACGATATGCGTGCCACCGTGTTATCTATCCGCAGCTTAATTATCAGGGGCTTTTTTGCACTGATAGCACCTTTAATCGGTTTTTTATCGGATAGTTACACCCGCTCATTCTCCCTGAAGATGATAGGAATCGTGTTTACCTTGTTAGTGGGTTCCTCTATTTTCCTGTTTCTAAGATCGATAGAACACAACACCCCTAAAGATTGATCACCAAATTATCATAGGCAAGTTGAATATTGGCAGGTAACTCCTGATTTACTTCCTCATACAATCCCATTTGATGCGAAATGTGAGTGACAAAACCCGTATTGGGGTTGGCAAGTTGCAACACCTCTACTGCTTCGCTCAAACTATAATGTGAAATATGGGGTTCTTTCCTGACCGCATTTAGGGCTACGATTCTCGAACCTCGCACCTTCTCCATCGATTCTTCCGAGATATAATTAAAATCAGTCAAGTATGAAAAATCCCCGATCCGATATCCCAGCACAGGCAGGTGCATATGCATGCCCCTTATCGGAACAACATCTATCTCACCTATTTTAAACGGTTGTTCGTTAATGACATTTAAATTTATTTTTGGAACACCTGGATAAGGTTCTGGGACAAAGGCATAGGAAAACTCGTTTTTAATGGCCTTTAAAACACGATGCTCGGCAAACACGTCAACATGTTTTTTTGTGACCCAGTTAAAGGCCCTTACATCATCTAACCCTGCAATGTGATCTTTATGTTCGTGTGTAAAAAGTATACCATCCAGTGAACGGACATCATGTGTCAGCATTTGCTGACGGAAATCGGGACCCGAATCAATAACAATGTTATGTCCGTCAACTTCAACCAAAACAGAAGAGCGTAGCCGCTTGTCATGTACGTCATTTGATTGACAGACTTTGCATTGGCAGGCTATTACAGGTATGCCTTGTGAAGTTCCCGTTCCGAGAAATGTTATTTTCAAAACAATTAAGTTAGATTTTTGACTGACAAATAAAAGTGAAAAGACTTGATTATTATCTGTTACAATTATTTTAATCGCTCAAATATAATATCATTTTAAATAAGTATCGTTTGCTTTTATTTAAATTATAATTTCCTTCATTCCATTTCATCCCCATCAATTTTCCATACTTTTGCAAAAAATAAATATCCAACATGGAATATACCAAAGTAAGTTTTAGAATATCGCCCAACTCGGAGGTTGCTCAAGAAATACTAATGGCCGAATTGGCGCAGTTTGCCTTTGATAGCTTTGAAGAAACGGAAGACGGCCTAAATGCCTATATCCCAACTCAGGAATACCAAACAGAAGACGTTAAAGGTATTCAGTTATTAAGCAGCGATGAATATAAAATCACCTTTGAAACAGAGAACATCCCCGACCAAAATTGGAACGAAACTTGGGAGCAACACTTTTTTAACCCCATTATTATTGATGACAGATGCGTGGTTAAAAGTCCTTTCCATACGAATGTACCCAAAGCGGAATATGAGGTATTAATTGAGCCGAAAATGGCTTTTGGCACAGGACATCACGAAACTACAGGATTAATGATGAAACATATCCTGGAAATGGATTTTGAGGGAAAATCGGTTTTAGACATGGGCTGCGGTACAGGGATTCTGGGTATTCTAGCCGCTAAAAAAGGTGCCGAAAAGGTATTAGGTATCGACATTGAAGAATGGGCTTTTAACAATGCCAACGATAATATTAATATGAACAACATCCACAATATGGAAGTACAATGTGGTGATGCTTCAATATTGGGAAGCGAAACTTTCGATATTGTTTTGGCTAACATCAACAGAAACATATTGTTGGAGGACATCAACAAGTACACCAAAGTTCTGAGAAATGGTGGTACTTTATTGTTAAGCGGATTTTACTTGAGCGATCTGGAAACTATAGAAAAAGAATGTAATGTTAATAAGTTGATAAAAAAATCGGTAAAGGAAGATAACCAATGGGTAGCCGTTGCGTATACGTTGTCTGATTAATCTTTTTGAGAAAAATTTTGAAACATGGAATTTCCATGTTTCAAAATATAAGACATAAGCAATGAGAACTATATTTACCTTATTTATTATCCTTTTAATCTGCAACTTAGCTTTTTCTCAAAGCAAACCACAAACTTTTAGTAGTAACACCGAAGAGTTCGTTCCCAAAATGGAAGAACTCTTTAAAACCATAGCCGACAAAAAATACGCAAAAGCATACATCGAAGAACTGTCGGTTTTCTGGTTCTCCCCTGAAACCGATGAGGAACAAAAAAAACTAATTATTGACAACTGTAATGCCCTTGCAAAAAAGAGGGCAAAGCCCATCCCCGACTACGAAAACTACCTAAAGACGGTACGGGTTTATCTTCAAGCGGATATTCCGCAAAGTACATTTTGGGCATGGAACAATGCGGTTTCCGATTTAATAAAAAAACCACGTTTACATCTACGAACCGTTAATAATTATTTACAAACCACATCACAGTTATTAACGGACAGCATCATCTATTCTACGCCTTCCAACCAATGGAAAACCAACAATAACAACTGGACATTTTCATATCAAAACAACGAGTTGATTGCCACTTTCCCCCGCCTGAATCTCACCTGTTATTCTAAAAACGACAGTATAAAAATATTCGACACGAAAGGAACGTTTAACTTTTCGACTAAAATATGGAAAGGCGATAAAGGAAAGGTTACCTGGGAACGTTCCGGTTTTGATGCCACTCAGGTGAACGCTTCGTTCGGAGCATATTCTTTCCCGTTAAAACAATCTTATTTCCAAATAGATTCGGCACAATTTTACAACACCATTTATTTCGACCATCCTTTAACCGGCAGGTTGCGCCATAAAGTAATGGATATTAAATCGGCAGCCAATTCTTCATACCCGCAATTTACATCGGTTGAGCAACGGTTTAAACTCGACAATATTCACCCCGACATTAATTACGAAGGCGGATTCTCTCAAAACGGATCTAAGTTTCTGGGATCCGGGACTCACGACAATCCTGCCACAATTACTATTTTCCGCAATGATACTGTTTTCCTGACCGCCAAGTCACTCTACTTTGCTTTGCGTAAAGATCAGATATTGAGTAACGATACCGAAGTTAAGTTCAGAATAGATTCAAATTACATCTACCATCCGGGATTAATTTTTAAACTGATGGTAAAGGAAAACGAGTTGCACCTGATCAGGAATGGAGAAGGACTTGCACTTAGCCCTTACTTCAACACCTTCCACAATGTGAGTATGGACATCGAGTTACTAACCTGGAAACTGGACAGCGATATGATGGATTTAAAAATGGTTTCGGGAGCAGCCGAAAACCATGGGGAGTTTGAGTCGCTAAGTTATTTTAGGGAGAGTTTTTATAACAGTTTGCAAGGCATGGATGCCATACACCCGCTGCAAGGCTTAAAAAACTGCTCAGAAATGCATCAGGGAAAATCATTCACGGCTTCGGAATATGCACGAATGGTACACTTACCGGAGAGCCAGATCCGTCAGCAGGTAATACAGCTTTCATTCTTCGGATTTATTGGATACAATGTAAACACCGATATGATAGAGCTGCGTCAACGGCTACACGATTATTTGCAGTTTCGTTTGGGCAAAAAGGACTATGATGTTATTAGGTTTATCTCCCTTACGCCAGGAAAAATAGCCAACGCGCAAATTGACCTGCTAAACTACGATATCAATGTAAACGGCGTAAAATCCATTTCCATATCCGACAATCAAAACGTGGTTTTCTTCCCTAAAAACGAACATATCCTGTTAAAAAGAAACCGAAACTTTGTTTTTGACGGAGCAATTAACGCGGGGATGTTAAACTTGTATGGAGATGGATTTAAATTTGACTATGATAATTTTCAGATCGACATGAAAAACATAGACTCCGTAAGAATGAAAGTTCAAACCGGGGAGCTGGATTATTTTGGCCAACCGCAAATGACCTACGTAAAAAACGCTATCGAAAATCTGTCGGGAAGCTTGAAGATTGATGAAGCCAGCAATAAGTCAGGCAAAGATTTTCACAGTGAATACCCAATGTTAAATAGCAACAAAGAGTCCTACGTTTATTACGACAAACCTGAAATTCAGAACGGACAATATTCCCGGGATAAATTTTACTTTAAGCTGGATACGTTTACAATGGATAGTATTAGTAAATTGAGTGCCATCAATTTTGACTTTTCCGGAACCTTCGTTTCTAATATTTTTCCGACTTTTGATGAACGTTTAACCGTTAGAGAAGATTACTCCCTTGGGTTTACAAGAAAAACACCAAAAGAAGGATATAGTGTGTATGGAGACAGGGCCAAATACATTGCTGACATCGACCTGAGTAATAAAGGTTTAAAAGGAAAAGGTACGTTAAAATACCTAACCTCTACCTCCAAATCTGAAAACTTAATATTCCTTCCTGACAGAGCCACCGGCCAGGCCTACGAATTTACGCTGGAAAAAAGTGAAGAAGGTGTACAATACCCGGATGCACAAGGAAGATATAACCATATCAATTACCTACCTTATCAGGAGCAATTAATTTCAAAATCGCAGGAAGAAGCCTTTACTATGTATAACAATGAGGCTTCGCTTGATGGTGAAATAGTAGTTGCCCCTGAAGGCGCAAGTGGTAAGGGTACATTTTATATGGACAAAGCCAATATTGCATCCAGGGACATGACATTTGGCGGGTATACCATGATGGCTGACTCATCCGACTTTAACCTGGCAAATAGCTCCGAAATTGACGAAGGTGTTTCGTTTAACACAACCAACCTTGTTTCCAATATCGATTTTAAAGAAAGACAAGGTAAGTTTACGTCTAGATCGGGTGCTAACCCGGTTAATTTTACCGACAACCGATATGTATCCTATATCAGCGAATTTTCATGGGATATGCAAAACAACCATATTTATATGGGAGCGAGTGGCTCTGAAGGAAACCGCTTCGTTTCCACACACAAGAAACAAGATTCACTTGATTTCCGGGTGCCACTTGCACGTTACGATGTGGAGAACAAAATTATTTATGCCGAGGAGGTAAAAAACATTAACGTAGCTGATGCGAATATTATACTTAACGATGGTTTAATAACCATTCGCGAAAATGCGGATATAGCCCCAATCGACAGTGTTTCAATCATTTTAACCAATGATTCAGCCTTTACGCACACCATTTACAACTCACATCTTAAAATAGATGGTAAATTCGATTATTCTGGCTATGGAGAATACGATTATTATAATGGTGAAGGTAAAAAATTCACTTTTCAGTTTAATACTATTGAATTGAACGAGGATTTAAAAACTATCGCCGAAGGAACAATACAAGAAGACGAATTATTTACCTTCGACAAAAATTTCACTTTTAAAGGGAAGACAAGACTGACTTCTACCGCACAGCACCTTAGTTTTGATGGTGGGGTTCAGATGTTGCACCAATGCTCAAGCGGGCCGCAAACCTATATCTACTTCGATGCTGCCATAGACCCACATAATATACTGATTCCCATTGGAGAGCAACCCGTTAATTTTGATAGAAAGAAGATATACCGCGACTTTTATCTAACAAAGGATTCCGCACATATTTATTCTACTTTCCTTGCCAGCAGGAATGACTATAGCGATATTCCTATTATTACGGCTGGGGACTATCTTTATTTTAACGATAATCAAAATGCTTTTGAAATTGCTAACCTTAGTAAAATTCAAAATCCTGATACCACAGGCGTTTTGTTTCGGTACTCAAACTCGAACTGTCAACTGCTGGCAGAGGGTAAAATGGACATGGGAATTGATCTGGGTCACATTACGCTGAACAGTTCTGGTACCATTATCGATGACCCTAATAAAGACAAAGTGCTAATATCAACCATGTTGGGTATTGATTTCTTCTTTAATGAAACAGCCACACAACAAATGGTGATCGAAATCATGGGTTCAACTGCCCCCGACAGTAAACAGTCGGATCAAGGTTTTAAAAAGCGCTTGGCCGAACTGGTTGGTGTAAAAGAGGCTGACAAAATAACACGACTCAAAAAGGCAGGAAAACCAATTGAAGAGTTGCACGAGTCAATTAACAACATGTTTCTTTTGGGCAACATCGACTTTAAATTTGATGGCAAGACACATGCCTACATCGCTGATGGCAAAGCTGATTTAGCAATGATAAAAAATAATATCATTAATAAAAAGGTAGACATTAAAGCGGAAATAGTGAAGAAACGAAGCGGAAATTCCATCGACCTTTTCTTAAGTTTCGATAAAGACACCTGGTTTTATTTTGCATACAAAGCTAAAATGATGTATACGCTTTCGTCCAACGAAGCGTTTAACAATATAGTAAGCACATTAAAACCAGATGAACGAAAAGCCAAATCGGGAGGTTTTACTTTTATCAAGTCACCTGCCAGCAGGTTAAATCATTTTATCAGCAAATTTGGTCTAAGTCCGATTAAAACAAGCTCGGATGCGGCAGGTCAGTCAATAAATGTTGAAGAAAAAGCCGTGAAGCAAACGTCCGACGAGTAATTATGTAATTTACGAGCTAATAAAAGATTATATTTTCCCAAACCTTTCTTTTTAGCTACTTTTACAGCTCTTATAACATGAAGAAAATGCTAAAAATAAAAACCATATCAATAGCCATACTTACCTCATGGATATCAATATCATCGCAAACCAAACTGGAAAGCGATTTTAAATCATACTCCTTGGAAGTGTTCCCATTACACGATATTAAAAAGCTGGATGTAAGGGCAAAACATGCGCAAGTTAACCTGCTTAACTGGGATAAAGATTCCATTAGCGTTGAAACAAGCATCGAAATCCTTTCCAACAAACCAAATATTTCAAAGGAAATGCTGGAAGAAATAAAAATCGAAACGGTTGAATACAGCAATGTTCTGCTTATAAAAACCAGCTTAGTTGATGATTTCAACCGCACCATTCCCTATCAAATCGAGTACACCATCTTTTATCCCAAAAAGCTGGAACTTAGGATCGAAAACAATCATGGCAGGGTAGATATTGATCATGTGGAAGGCGGTGTGTTGGCAGACATTTCTTACTGTGATATCAACTTTAAAAATTTTTCACAGGATACGGGAGCCATAATTAACCATATCAATTTACTGCATTGCAAAGGCAAAATGAATCATCTGGGTTCAGCCAATATAGAATTTAAAAATTCCACCGTCAATATCCAGGATGCAACGGAAATTCATGCGTCAACATCATATTGTTTGCTAAACATTGATCATGTAAAAAATTACCAGGCGAATTCCACCGTAGATAATATAAAAATTGGAGCTTGCGATAATGTTTCTATGTTTAGCGAAAACAGTGTTATTCAAATTAATAAATTTAAGCACAAAGCATTGTTTGAATGTTCGAAAGGTATATTGAATATATCCAATCCAGAACTCAACTTTCGGGAGTTAACCATTAACAACGATGGGACACCTACAACTGTGGTTTTAAATAGTGATGCAAACTACATTATAAATGGAGATGTGTCCAATGGAAAATTTATACACAAACATAGGGACCAACTAAAAATTATAAAAGATCAGGACAAAATTTCATTTAACGGTGTTGTAGGCAATAATCCTAATCCGAACACCAAAATCATTATTTTTAACAAAAACCAAAAAGTTAAGTTTAATTAATCCCAAAAACTGTTTATATGTCAACTACCGCTGAAAAAATTTTTCTTCTACGCACTAAAATGCTCAACCTAGGTATAGATGCCTTTATTGTTCCGAGTAGCGATCCGCATATGAGCGAATACACAGCTGCCCATTGGAAAAAAAGAGAGTTTATATCTGGTTTTACGGGATCAGCAGGTACTGTGGTAGTATTGATTGATGAAGCAGGATTATGGACGGACAGCAGGTATTATTTACAAGCTGAGAAGGAATTAACAGATAGTGGAATAGATTTATTTAAAGCAGGCGAAGCCGATACACCGGATTATGTGGATTGGATTGCAGAAAGACTTAACCCGGGCAGCAAAATTGCTTTTGAAGGAGAGGTATTCTCGATTGATGATGCCAGAAAGCTCTCGAAGAAATATAAGCACTATGGAATAACGCTGGATCCACACCAAACCTTACTGGATGATATTTGGGAGGGTAGGCCTCCCATCTCGGAAAACACCATCTTTGTGCACGAAACAAAGTATGCCGGACTGAGTAGAAGGGAAAAAATCGAGAACATACGTAAAAAGATGCGCCAACAAGATGGATCCCATTATTTAATCACGGCCTTGGACGAGATAGCCTGGACTTTAAACCTTCGGGGAAACGATGTACCTTTTAATCCTGTGTTTCATGCCTACTTAATTATTTCGCTGGATGCAGTTTACTTGTTTATTGACACACATAAAATTACGGCTCCCATTGGCAAGGAGTTGGCGGAAGATGACATTTCTGTGCAACTGTACTCCGACATTTTTGAATGGGTAAAAGAAATGCCGTTGGAATCTGGCCTATTGTTCGACCCCGCAACAACAAATGCCAGGATATTCTCGCTGATTCCAAAGGAGGTTATAAAAATTGAGAAACCAAGTATCGTAAAAGATCTTAAAGGACTTAAAAACAAGACGGAACAGGACGGATTTAGAAATGCAATGGTAAAAGATGGTGTGGCCATGGTTAAATTCTTATACTGGCTCGAAAAAAATGTACCTAACGGATCAGTCACTGAGCTTTCGGCCTCAAAACAACTAAAAAAGTTCAGGGCGGAAAACGAGAATTTCGTGGGTGAATCGTTTGGGGCAATCTCAGGTTTTGGCGCACATGGTGCCATTGTTCATTATAGTGTTTCCGAGGAGACGGATATTAAATTGACCCCCGACAATTTTTACCTGATTGATTCCGGTGGCCAGTATCAGGAAGGAACTACGGATATCACCAGAACAGTTCATCTTGGTGCGCCTAACGAACAACAAAAATCGGATTTCACGATGGTTTTAAAAGGCAATATTGCGCTAGGTACTACTTGTTTCCCGGCAGGAACCAGAGGTGTCCATCTGGATATACTTGCCCGCAAACCACTATGGTCAAAAGGATTGAATTACGGTCACGGAACCGGGCATGGTGTTGGCTGCTTTTTAAACGTGCATGAGGGACCGCAAAGCATTCGTCCAAATGACAATGGGGTAGCATTCGAAAAGGGAATGATTACTTCTAATGAACCTGGTTTGTACCGTACGGGCCAATATGGCATCCGTATCGAAAACCTGTTGTTAACACTAGAATCGGACCATTCCGAGTTTGGCGAGTTTTTAAAGTTCGAAACTTTGACCCTCTGCCCCATCGATTTAAAATCGATTGCGTCATCGCTCCTAACACACGAAGAAAAACTATGGATAAACAGTTATCACAAAAATGTTTACGATAAGATTTCGCCGTACCTGGACGAAGAGTTGCAGGTTTGGTTAAAGGAACAAACAAAAGAAATTAAATAATTTACGCTTCTATTACTTATGTTATCAGTTTGTATTCCTGTTTATAATTACGATGTATCAGAGTTAGTTGACAATTTGGTAAAACAATCGAGGAAATGTAGTAAAGCAATTGAGATTGTTGTTGTAGATGATGCCTCCAAAACAGAATATATTAATATTAATAACAGAATTGAAAAACATAACAATGTTACTTTTATAAAATTAGCTAAAAATATTGGCAGATCATCAATTAGAAATTTATTGGCAAGTAAAGCGAAATACAACTATATTCTTTTTTTAGATTGTGACTCAAATTTAAAACCTGATTTTCTTGAAACTTACCTGAAAGCGATTGACAATAATACTCAGGTAATTTGCGGAGGTACATTACACCCCAAAGAGTGCCCGGCCCCCAGTCGGACGCTTCGATGGAAATCCGGAAAATTCAGGGAAGATCATTCAGTAGATACTAGAAGAAAAAGTCAATATAAAAGTTTTACTTCAAATAATTTCATTGTTCAAAAGAATGTTCTTAATAAAGTTTCTTTTAATGAAAAGATTAGAAAATATGGTCATGAGGATACCTTGTTTGGAATAGAACTAGAGCAAAAGAAAATTAAAATAGAACATATCGATAATCCAGCAGTACACATTGGCATTGATTTAAGTGAAGATTACATAAAAAAAACAGAACATGCTATTGAAAACTTGGTACAACTATTGAAAGAATCCGAATATCGGATGGCTTTATCAAAAAGGATAACACTTTTAAAGTATTTTAATTGGATCAGCAAAACAAGAATGAATGTATTTGTTAAGTTTATCTTTAAGCTATTTCGACCACTTATCATCAAAAACTTATTAAGTACAAAGCCTAATTTAAAGCTATTTGATTTTTATAAGATAGGTTACTTGGTTTCAGTTTATTAAAACAAAGTGCTTATTTAAGATTAGTAAATTAAACAACATATTCATGAATACCAGATCAATATTACACACTTTTTTCACCTTTATTATACTGTGCTTTACCGTCAACAGCATGGCACAGGGATACAAAATCGATGTTTCGGTAAAAGGATGGCAAGATACCACATTGATATTGGGGCATTATTTCAATAAAAAAATGTTGGTCAACGATACGATATATATTGACAGCAAGGGATCCGGAACATTTTCGGGCAAAGATAGATTACCCGGTGGTGTTTATATTATTTATATGCCCGATCAAAAGTACTTTGATATAATTGTAGATGATGAGCAACACTTTTCTATCATAGCGGATAAAGAAAACCCGGTTCAGTCGTTGGAAGTAAACGGAAATAAACAGGAAAGGGCATTTAACGATTACCAAAAGTTCATTTTCAACAAACAAGAAAAAGCAAACGAAATACAGGAAAAGCTTAAGAACAAAGATCAATATTCAAAAGAACAGGTTGACGCATGGAAGAAGAAATTGGGGGTGCTGTCAACTGAAGTAAACTCGTATTGGGACAAGATTCTGGACAAACATAAAGGTACATTCTTGGCCTCGTTTATTAAAGCCATGCGCGAAATTGAAGTGCCCGATTTTAAAGAACTAAACGAACCTGATTCGATTATACAGGTAAAAAGGTATCAATATTACAAGCATCATTATTTCGACAACTTTGATATGAAGGACGACCGCTTGATGCGTACCCCGTTTTTCACCGGTAAGTTAGAAAACTTCTTCTCCAAAACCGTGTTGCAAATACCCGACAGTTTGGTAAAAGAGTCGGTAAGGATTATTGAAATGGCTGAAGGTAACAAGGAAATGGAAAAATATCTTATCCAATTTACCTTTAACTATGCCAACGATAGCAAACTGATGGGAATGGATGCCGCCATGGTACAACTGGGCGAAAAATATTACCTCTCGGGCATTGCTGATTGGGTAGACGAGG
This sequence comes from Saccharicrinis sp. GN24d3, assembly GCF_052400645.1. Lineage (NCBI taxonomy): Bacteria > Pseudomonadati > Bacteroidota > Bacteroidia > Marinilabiliales > Marinilabiliaceae > Saccharicrinis > Saccharicrinis sp. GN24d3. Next base: position 24,967 of record NZ_JBQTGI010000017.1, on the reverse strand, counting down.
AATTTATTGAAAAACTGGAAGACAGGATAACTAAGCTAAAACCAAACTTAATTGGAAATCAAGCTCCTGATTTGAAAATGGTGTCGCTCAACAATCAATATTTTCGCTTAAGTGAGGTATACGCCCCGCTAACCGTATTGGTTTTTTGGGAACCGGACTGTGGACATTGTAAAAAGGAAATACCCAAACTTAAAGAGGTAGTATGGGATAAATACCAGGACATAGGCGTTAAGATATTTGCGGTTTTTACCCAGCACGAAACAGAAAAGTGGAGCGAGTTTATTGCTGAACACCAACTGGAGGAATGGATCAATGTTTACGATCCATACCATCAAAGTAATTTCCGTAACCTGTACGATATTTATAGTACGCCTGCCATTTATATTTTAGACGAAAACAAAAAGATTATTGGCAAAAGAATTGGGGCGGAACAAGTTCCAGGATTCATAGATCACCACCTGGGACTCAGTGGGCATTCAAACATAAGCCGTCAACAGTAGCCCGGTGGCAAAGCGCACAATACGGTAAGCCTTTAGCGATGAACTGAAACACGAGCACATGCGTAAAAACACAAACGCCACATATACAAGAAAGTAACCCACAGATTATATTAAAATCAAGGGCGGTTAAAATATAAATGTAACATACACGTAAAATATGAATAGTTTTTTTACCTATTTCGTCATATCAATAGTTTCTATAATTGGATTGATGGCATGTGAGGACCACACCAAGGAAATACCCAACTCGGAAATATATATAGATATGCCCGATGATGGTTACGAGGTAAAAGTAAACGACACCATCGATATATCGCCAAAGATCACCTATGATATTAATTCTGCGTATTTCTGGGTGCTTGACGGACAACTCGTGAGCCAGGAAAAAGACTTGCGCCTGATTCCAACTGAATTAAATAAGTACGAATATACTTTTTCGGTTAACAACAGCCGGGGAATTGCCCTTATTGATATTCCCGTTCAATCCATGTACAAAACCGACTTTGAAGAAATAGAATTTGAAGAAGATACCTTTTGGACCAACAATGAAAATTACATCTCATTTTTATCTGACCAGATTCAGTTTGAATCATCAGGAAACTATGCTTCTGATACTTGGACCGGTTTTACGTACTCCAACCTAAGCGGGAGCAACTCGGTTGATGACTATGAAAAATACAGCTGCTATAAAACGCCAACTGAATTTGATTCGGATGTGTTTGGGATAATGTTACTAGACGCCTATCAACAGCCTATTGCATTAACCACTAAGGATGGGGAAGATCATCTGTTCAAAAGCATCTCCATCAACAATTCGTATTACGTTTACGATGCCATTAGTAACGGCAACAATGGTTCGAAGAAGTTTGGTGGTGAAACCGGCACCGAAATCGACTGGTTAAAATTAACAATTACAGGAATCAACAAAAGTGGAACCACTCGGGGAAACGTTGAGATTATGCTTGCCGATTACACCACTGGTAGCAACCGCAACAATACTATTTTAAGTACATGGACCGATTACGATCTGGAAGATATAGGCAAAGTATCGCGACTGGAATTTGTACTGTCCTCTTCCGATACCGAAAGTGGCAAATTAAACACCCCGCCTTTTGTGTGCTTTGATGAAATAAAGATAATAGAGTAAATAAAACTCTTGTGTTCCATGGAATCTTTGTCATGACGCTTTTCCCCCATTGAATCGAATCCACCAACAAGACAGCTAAATACCGGAAAATCCTTTGCGGATTTTGGATAATTTATGATCGTTTCTATTTAACAATCCGCAGCTTCCTTGGAGAAGAATCGACTAAAAACTTAACTGTCCTGTACGTCCCTACTCCACTATAAATTTCTTATTGATTTGCCTGTTACCAAGATAGAGTTTTAATATATAAACTCCTGTTGGTAGGTTATTTAATGACACAGGAATTTTATCCCCGGTAGTATTTATAAGCTGGGTATTAGCAATACGGCCACTCATATCTATTATCTCCACGTAATCAACAAATTGTTGGTTACTATTTACATAAACATAATCACCAATACTTGGTATCGGAAATAAAACCACATCCGAATTATCAACCGGAACTACCTGTGTATCTCCATAAACAACCGATTCGGCCAATACATCCAACCAAAGGGAATAGTTAATACCATAATCGTATACATCGGAAGCTTTTTCCCATCCTGTGGAACTATGGTATACCCACATTGTGTTATTTACTTTTGTGCTGTTTGCAGAGTGATAAACGGCCATGGTGTCCACCGGCGAACCGTTATAATTAATTTCGTACCCAACAAAAAAACTACCATTCACCTCCAGCGGACTATCAAATTCCAAAAATATTTCTCTTTTTTCCCTTAAAGTATCAATGCCAACACCTTCTTTTTTAAGAATAATTGATTGAGGCATCTGACTCCCTTCCCAAACCATTATATCAACGGTTTGATCGGAACCATATTTGTATTCACAAGGCATAATGTATACTCCTTTTATGGAGGCTGACTTAATGCCTGCAAATTCTTCAGCAAATACCGTGGTTTGTTTGGCATTGTGCCCGCCCAAATAACCACCTTCGGAAATCCTTGTCGCCAAAGGATCATCGCCCGTTTCAACATTGCTTAACCTTACAAAAGGATTTTCCTCATATGGATCCAAACCCTCTAAACTTTGAACACCGGAATTTTCAGGGTCAAGCCACGGTTTAAAATGTTCGTTTAGTTCGGTGTTTCTGTCCCAGGCTTTATAAAACTGTGTAAAGTAATCGTTTACCGGATTACCGCAATAAGCTTCTCCACCCGAAAGTGTTCCTACCAGCAAATTGCTACCATCAAATATAGGACAGCCCGAGGAACCAACTTCTGTTGTGCCTGTAGTCCATTCCGTAACCCTCCAGTGAAAGTTATCGACCTGGGCATAGGGATCATTTCCGGATTCGTTAAATGTCCACGGTTGAAGATTTCCATCATAAGTCGCAATTTTCTTTACATCACCTTGGGGGTGGTGAATGGATTTAAATGGTGAAGCCGGGTCCGAACTCAGGCTCCAGCCTGAATAATAAGGCCTATAATATGCAGGTGGGTTTTCCACCATTTCCAATAAGGCTATATCAAGGCTATTCACAAGTACTTTTGTTTCTCCTCCGGTAATACTCCAGGAATCCGTACCCAAGGTTTGCGACTTTGAGCCTTCAATCGTTGCGCAATGAGGCGATTCGTAGTTAAAAAACAATAGAGTAGTGCTTCCCTCGTTATCCAAGCGCATGCAGTGTGCAGCGGTTATCATATATGGTGTTCCATCATTACTGGTATTGTTAATCATGGTTCCCGTGCACAGTTCGCTTCCCCCAACAATCATTTTCACAACAGAACGACGTATATCCAATTGATTATCGATATCGTAACAGGCAATATCTTCATTACAATAACCCGCATCACCGAAATACCCGGTTTTCAATGTAATAAGGTCATAAAATCCTAAAAAATCATGATTTACCGCACCAATCAATAAATCCGCGTTAAATTCAGCATTTTTAGGTTCCTGGTATTCAACAATTACCTGGTCACCTCTAACGGGAGCAGTTGCCAATATACCGGTGGGTTTATTATTTTTATGGGTGAATGATCCGATAATATGCGAAAAATCGGTATTATAAATAAACAGCTTTCCTCCTACCGGAAGTTTATACCTGTCGAAGATTAAATTGATTGAAAAAGCACCCGGTGAGCTAACCGATAAACGCCAAACTTTTGTACCATCCTCCAGTATCGACCATATACCTGAATTATCAGGTGTATAATTAACGGTATACTGGTGGGCAAAGGTCAAAGGTTGCCCTTTGCCATAATTGTCAACCGATTTAAGTTGTAATTGACTCGGCACAAAGCGATGCGCTTTTAAATTTTGCTTAACTTCTTCACTGATAGTATACATAAATATTGGACTCCCCCCATAACTAACCTGTGCGTCAACGTTTAGAGCGAAGCTAGCCACCAAGAGCATTAATATCCCCAATATTTCACTTCTTTTCGCATTCATAATAATCATTCTTCAATATGGTCTTCGCCTATATTTCCCGGCTTTGGCTTACATTCTCTTATTAATCAGTATCGATATCATGGCTTTTATCTTTTAGTTTAATTGTAGATTTAACTTTTGCAACGCGTCTTAAACGCCCGGTCTTACCTAACTTATAATGTACCAATGCCCAAGCCATTAATATACTTGTACCCAAAATTATAAATAAAAGTATACCTGTTTCAAAATCGTTTATTAAAAAATCATCGGGTATAGCAAAATACAACAATACCGATATTAATCCGCGCGGCGCAATAAACACTTGCGGTAAAAAGTTTTTCTTAACAATGAGTTTAAAAAGCAACCATCTTACCAAAAACATGATGGCCATAAATATTAAAGAACCCAGAACCACCTTTGTTTTAAATATTCCGGCAATGGTAATGCTCAACCCAAAAACAAAAAAGAAAAATGTACGCACCACAAAGGCACTTTCGGCCGTTAACAACTTAAAATCCAATAATACCTGTTTCACTTCGTTTTCCTTAAGGAATTTTTTCATGATACCCGTAAAAAAGATATGTCTATTTTCGAGAATCAGGCCAAAAACCAAAATAATAAGTAACGACGATAGATGAAACACCTTGCCTACCGCATACAGTAAAAGTAATACGGAGATAAACAGAAATAGTTTTATTTGTGTGTTTATTCTTTGAAAAAAGATAATCATAGCATAAGAAAGTACCACAGATAATACAAGAGTACCTCCAATGTTAGTTATCACATTCAAACCTATACTGGAAAACTCGTTTGTATGTACGTTGTTAATAACCATATAAAACAAAATAAGCCCAAAAATATCGGACAAGGTACTTTCGTAAATCAAAAACTCTTTTTTCTCTTCCTCTAACTGATTTACACTGGGTATAACAATGGCACTGCTAATAATTGACAATGGGATTGCATAAATAAAAGCCGTAAGGAAGTCGAGGTTAGCTATTAAAATCTGAATTCCATAGGCAAAAATAAATACATTAACAAATAGTGAAACCAATGCAATAAGACCCGATTTCCATATCATGGGCCATCGCTCTCTTGATAGTTTTAAATCCAAGGCACCTTCCAGCACGATGAGCATAAGTCCAACTATCCCTAATATTTCAAGGGGGAATATCCAATCCACATCGTCTACCCCTATATTAAAGAAACTCTTACTAAAAAAACCTAACAGAATTAACATTATAACACTGGGAACTGCCGTTTTATCAGATATCAACGAAAATAAATAAGAAAAAACAATTATTAATGTTGCACCAATAATTGACAAATAGGCAACGTTATTTGCGGTAATTAAGTTATGTAATGAGAATATCTCCATTTTTTTTGTTGCGTGTATTAGAAAATTAATTTAAAAAAAAAGTTGCCAATGATAAATACATCGACAACTCTTGTTAAACGTTATTAAGATTATATTGTTCTTGTCTATTCGTATACTTTACACTCCACCTGTTTCCTCAAAGCCATTAAACCGTTCTGCATCAAAGCAGTCATTTCATCTTCGCCCGGATAAACCGCCACGGGGGCAATAAAGTCAACCATATCCCTAATATATTTCACCACAAATTTATCGTGAGCGATACCACCTGTCAAAATAATTCCATTAACCTTACCTTTTAATACAGTAGCACATCCACCTATGGCCTTGGCAATTTGATAGCACATCGCGCTTAATACCAGTTCGGCATGTTTATCACCGGCTTTAACTCTTTTTTCAACCTCAAAGGCTTGATTCGTCCCTAAATGAGCCACTAATCCACCTTTACCATTAACAATCTTTTTCATATCCTCAAAAGTGTACTCCCCACTATAACATGCTTTTATAAGAGCTCCGGTTGGTAACGTCCCTGCTCTTTCCGGAGAAAAAGGGCCATATCCATCAATAGCATTGTTAACATCAATAACTTTCCCTTGCTTATGGGCACCGATAGAAATCCCTCCCCCCATATGAGCCACGATTAGGTTAAGCTCTTCGTACACAAATCCACGGGTACGCGCAAACAAGCGCCCAACTGCCTTTTGATTTAACGCATGAAAAATAGAACGGCGAGGCATACTCGGACAACCCGTTATACGCGCTACATCTTCCAGCTCATCAACTACTACAGGGTCGGCAATATACGCTTTTGCATCAGGCAGCGATTTGGCAATATCATCGGCAATCAGACCTCCCAGGTTACTGGCGTGCTCACCTAATACCCCAATTTTCAAATCGCGCTTAAGGGCTTCATTAACTTCATAAACCCCCGATTGAATCGGTTTTACCAACCCTCCACGTCCCACAACACCATCGATACGTTCTATGTCAATATCGGCCTGAATCAGCTCATTCAGAATGACCTCTTTCCTAAACTCATATTGGTCGGCTATTGTTTTAAAAGGCGCCAAATCATCGGTTGAGTGCTTGATGTTTTTTAAGAAAATAGATTTTTCGTTGTCGTAAACCGCAATTTTGGTTGAGGTAGATCCTGGATTGATTACTAAAACTCTAAAGATTTCCATAAAATAATTTTCAATGATTAACAATTATTTTCAGCCATTAAGCAGGCTAAAGCTAAACAATAGTATTTAGATTTAAAACTCTCACTTCGCGACATAACTACGACTGGATGAGTTGTACCCCGTATAAGTCCGGCAAGCTCTCCCCCACCAAACAGCATTAATCCCTTGTAAAAAGGATTGCAAGCCTCAAGTGAAGGGAACAACAGTATATCCGCATTCCCTTCCACCGGTGTATCTATACCTTTAATTTTGACACTTCCCGGATCGCAGGCCAAAAACACATCCAATGGTCCATCCATGATACACCCTTTTATTTGGCCTTTTTCCGCCATCTCGCACATGGTTTGGTATTCTAATGAGTTTGGGAAATGGGGAGAAACTTTTTCAGTTGCCCCTATTAAAGCTACCCTTGGTTTTTTGATACCCATATTGTGGGCCATTTCTATGGCATAATTGGCCATAGTTACTTTCTGTTGAAGATTTGGGAAGGGCAAAACAGCCGGATCTGTTAGAAACAATAACTTATTATAGGCAGGTAACTCAATTGCACAAACATAGCTAAGAACACTTTCCGGCATTAACAATCCATTTTCCTTGTTCAATACGGCCTTTAAAAACAAATCGGTATTGATCAGTCCTTTCATCAAAATATCTGCCTCACCCCTTTTTACCATAGCCACGGCCAGCTCCGAAGTTTTTTCTTCGTTAACGCATTCGATGATATCATATTTTTCTTTCTCCTCCAGAAAATCATAGGGCAAAAGTTGCGATATTTTGCGACTGTTCCCCATTAATATCGGAAATACGAATTTTTCTTCGGCAGCTTTCAGAACCGCATCCAATGTATTGCTGTCTTCAGCAACTACGACCGCCACCCTAAACTTTCGTTTAAGGCCAATCACATATTCGGGAATTTGTTCCAGTTTACTGATATTCTTCTCCATGACGCACTATGCTAATGCAGCTAATAATATGCTGTGATATTTCGATTCTTCGGAGTCGCTTCTGGAGGTTAATACGATAGGCGTTTTTGCCCCTAAAATAACAGAAGCGACCTTGGCTTTGGCGAAAAAAACCAACGTTTTATAGAGCACATTACCCACCTCAATATCGGGCATCAAAAGCAAATCGGTATCTCCGGCCACTGCACTTTTTATATTCTTTTCCTTAGCGCTTTCAAAACTTACCGCGTTGTCAAAGGCCAAAGGACCGTCAATAATACAGTTTTTGATTTGGTCGCGCTGGTTCATCTTCGACAATAGAGCGGCGTCGAGAGTTGCCTGCATGCTTTCGTTAACCATTTCTATCGCGCCAAGCACAGCCACTTTCGGTTTGGCGATACCCATCTTGTTTAAATACCCTACCGAGTTGTTTAAAATAGCTATTTTATCTTTCAGGTTAGGTGCAATATTCATCGCCACATCGGTAATTGCAATTAATTTATGATAGGTATCTACTTCGAACAACGCAAAATGTGATAGTAAGCTGCCTGTTCGCAAACCCCATTCTTTATTCAGTACACCTTTTAAAAGGTAGGGTGTGGCCACTTTTCCTTTCATTAGAATATCAGCCTTGTTGTCGTGAACCATCCTGACCGCTATTTCCACACATTTTTCATGATCCGGTTCATCGATAAATTGTGCACCCTCAAAATCATAGCCTTTTTCTTTTATAATTTCCTTCGTTAAAGCTTTGTCACCAATCAAAACAGGTTTAATTATTCCTGCCTGAAAAGCTTTATGAATTGCGTTTAACGATTGGGCATCTTGCGAAACAGCCAATACCAATGTTTTTATTATATGGTTCTTATTAATAAGACGTTCCAGATCCGACAACTTTTTAAACATATCCTACTTTTTAGTTTTGTTACCTTTTAATTTCTCGTTTTTTCAGATTTAAAAATACGGCTGAAACATCATTATAAATATGACTTTTATAAGCAAAAAAGGTGCAACTACAATTTCATACGGAAACCATAACGCACCTTTTTACCATCTTAAAAACAAAGCATTATCTGTTAGCCAAGTCCTCTACGATCTGTTTTGTGTCCTTTGCTATAACCAACTCTTCATCTGTTGGCACAACCATTACCTTAACTTTACCGTTTTCTTTGCTTAAAACCGCCTCTTCTCCGAAAATTGCCTCGTTTTTCTTATTGTCCATTTCAATACCCATATACTCAAGTTCTGAACATATTTCTTGACGGATATAAGTTGCGTTTTCTCCAATACCGCCAGTAAACAATATAACATCAACGCCACCCATCGCCGCTGCGTATGAGCCAATGTATTTTTTAATCCTATATGCGTACATTTCCAGTCCTAACTGAGCCATTTTGTTTCCTTCCATAGCTGCCGATCTAATCTCGCGCATATCAGATGAAACGCCAGTAACTCCCAACATACCGCTTTGCTTGTTGAAAAGTACGCTGGCCGACTTGGTTCCAATCATTTCCTTGTCCATGATATAGGTAGCTGCTCCTATATCCAGATCACCTGCACGTGTTCCCATGATAAGCCCTTCGATAGGTGTAAATCCCATTGAAGTATCTACCGACTGCCCGTTTTTTACAGCCGCGACAGAAGCCCCATTACCAAGGTGGCAGGAAATTACTTTGGTTTTAGAATAGTCTACACCAAGGATTTCACAAGCCCTTGCCGCCACATATTTATGGCTGGTACCATGAAATCCATAACGACGAATCCCATATTTTTGATATAAAGAATACGGGATAGCGTACATGTATGCATGCTTTGGCATAGTTTGATGGAATGCAGTATCAAATACCCCAACCTGAGGAACACTTGGCAATAATTGCTCAATGGCCGATATACCGCTTAAGTTGGGCGGATTATGCAGTGGTGCCAAATCGATGCACTCTTTCATTTTATCAATTACCTCATTGGTGATAAACACACTGGAGTTAAATGTTTCACCGCCATGAACCACACGATGACCAACTGCATCAATCTCTTCGAGGTTTTTGATACAGCCATGTTTTTTGCTGGATAATACACCTAAAATATAATCGATTCCTGTTTGGTGATCTAAAATTTCACCTTCCAACAGAACTTTTTCTCCATTTTCTTTTTCGTGCTTTAAAAAAGAACCTTTAAGTCCAATTTTTTCAACAACACCTTTGGCCAGCACATTATGACCTTCATCATCCATGTTGAATAACTGGTATTTAATGGAGGAACTTCCACAATTTAAAACTAATATCTTCATTGGTTATTTTCTTACTGATTTGATAAACTGGCTTACTTATTCCAAAATAATATCACCATTTTCATTGTACTTATAAAAACCTTCTCCGGTTTGTTTTCCCAAGTGTTTGGCTCGCACCAACCTTTTAATCAACGGGCTAGGCTTATACTTTGAGTTTCCAAACTCTTCATATAAGTTATCCATCCACTTTGAAATTTTATTTAAACCAATGATATCAGCAGTTCTAAAAGGTCCGAATCTCATGCCCAGGCCTACATTCATGGTTTTGTCGATATCAGACTTGGTTGCAATCCCTTCCATCAACACCTGACAGGCTTCGTTTAATAAGGTAATGTACAAACGAACACTTACTAAACCAGCCGACTCTTCTACCGGTATAACGTCGCGATTAATTAACTTTACAAAAGTATATACCCTATTGTACACCTCTTCGGAGGTATATAAACCTTTCACTACCTCAATAATTTTAGCCTCTGGCGATGCTACAAAAAAATGAAGACTGATACATCTATCCGGCTTTTTCATTTCCGAAGCCAGTTCGGTAATAATAATCGTGGTCGAATTTGTTGCGATGATGGTGTCTTCCCGAACAATTTCTTCTACCTTTCGGAACACCTCTTTGCGTTCGTCTATGCTTCTAAAACCGGTATTTGAATCGGAACGTATTGCTTCAATCACGAAATCGCAGTCCGCCAGATCTTTATAATCCATCGTTCCCTTAATGCGACTCATAATAGCTTTCTTTTCGCTGGAGGTCAGTCCCCAGTTTTCTATTCTGTTGTCCAGTTCTTTACCAATATTGTAGATTGCTTGGTCAATTTTGTCTTCGGTTAGCTCCAAAAAGACCACTTCCATACCGTGCCAGCTTGCAATACGGGCAATACTCTGCCCTTCCTTACCACAACCAATAACACCAATTTTAGAGAAAAGGGTAGTGCCTTTTTTCTTGTCTTTGCTTAATGCATAACCTTCAATAGGTTCTACTAAAATTTCAGCCATTTATATTGTTTTAGTTTTTACAGTTAAAATACTGTCGGATATTAATTCCGATAACATATCACTCCCTATATTAAACTTTTCCTGCAGCTTGATTTGCGGTTATTGCCACCAGGTTTACGATGTCGCTAACTGAACAGCCTCTGGACAAATCGTTAATAGGGGCAGCCATACCTTGCAATACCGGACCAATAGCCTCGGCATGTGCCATTCTTTGCACCAGTTTATAACAAATATTACCGGTTTCCAAATTAGGAAATACCAATACGTTCGCTTTACCTGCAATTTCGCTGCCCGGGGCTTTCTTAGCGCCAATAGCTTCAACAATAGCTGCATCTGCCTGTAATTCGCCATCAATCTTTAAATCAGGATCCATCTCTTTGGCCAAACGAGTAGCCTCAACAACTTTATCAACCATCTCGTGTTTAGCACTGCCTTTTGTAGAGAAACTTAACATGGCCACGCGTGGCTCAATACCAACGATGGACTTGGTAGTTTTTCCGGTTACTACTGCAATCTCTGCCAATTCGCTGGCTGTCGGATTCGGATGCACAGCCCCATCAGCAAACACTAACATGCCTTTTTCACCGAATTCATCATCAGGTAAAATCATAATAAAAGCACCTGAAACGACTTTAATGCCCGGTAAAGTTTTTACAATTTGAAATGCAGGACGAAGTACATCTCCTGTTGAGTTTTCGGCTCCGGCAACCTCACCGTCCGCATCACCGCTTTTGATCATTAGCGTTGAAAGATAAAGTGGGTTTAACACCAATTCCTCTGCTTGCTCGCGCGTAAGCCCCTTGCTCTTGCGTAACTCTATCAACAAATTGGTGTACTCCTCCTTTTTTTCATGATTTTGAGGATCAACTATTTTAGCCTTTTCAATATTACTTAAATTAAATTTGGCAGCTTCCTTCGCAATAGCGTCGGGATTACCAATTAAAATAATATCCGCAAATCCTTCACTAATAATAGTGTCGGCTGCTTTTAGGGTTCTTTCTTCCAGCCCTTCAGGAAGCACAATTCGCTTTTTGTCTTCTTTGGCCTTAGCCTTAAGTTTGTTAATGAATTCCATTTCAGGTAAGTTATAATATATAAATTATTAATACAAAACTATCTATTAATCATCTGAATCACTATGCTTTTTATCACACAACGCAAGATAAATATTTAATCGTTGTTTACCTAGGTGATCACACAAGTGTTCGTTATGTTTGCTTGAAATCCAAAAAGAAATTCCGTAACTTATGATAAAAATTAAAAAAAATGGATCTGCAAGCCGTATTTTCAAAGTTGTTTACCGACTATTCGTCATTAAACCCTTCTGTTGGTAAAATTCATTCGCTGTTAAAAAATGAAGATGAAGAAATTCTAAACGATCATATTGCATTTAGAACATACAATTTACCACAAATCAATATTGATGTGCTTGCCAAAGCTTTTGAAGTTAGAGGATACAAAGAAAAGGGAAATTATCGATTTAAAGAAAAAAAACTGACAGCAAAACACTATGAAAATGATAAAATTCCAAATGCTCCTAAAATTTTTATCAGTCAACTGGAAGTAGAGAAGCTTAGTTTTTCAAGTCAAAAAATAATTAACGAACACTATCAGTGCATATTACAAAACCTACCCGGTGAAGAGGATATAATATTTGCCAAAAACCCAATGTTAAAATTAAGTTACGGAAATTTTCAAAAACTAAGGGAAGAATCGGAATATGCTGCCTGGATGTATGTATTCGGTTTTAGGGCCAATCACTTTACTGTATTTGTGAACTTACTTAAGAACTTTGCTACATTAGAGAAACTGAACGAATTTCTGATATCCCACGGCTTTGAGCTAAACAGAGCGGGAGGGATAATTAAGGGTAGTAAAGAGCAATACCTAAAACAATCGAGTACTTTGGCTGATAAAGTTCAGGTTAACTTTGTTGAAGGTAGCTTTGAAATACCTGCTTGCTATTACGAATTTGCCGAACGATTCCCTCTGCCAGACGGAAAACTATTTCAAGGTTTTATTACAGGATCGGCCGACAAAATTTTCGAAAGCACAGACTTTCGCAAATAAACAGTCACAAAAAGACCTGTTATTGATCAGTGGTAGCATAGATATTAGATATAAAGATAAGAGACTGCATAATAGCAATGAAATATTCAACTTACTGAAGGTTCTAATTATAATATCACAATCACACCAAATACAATAGGTTAGATAAAAAGGTATTACTACAGTAGTCATTGGTCAATAGTTTAGCGGACATTGGTTTATTATTTTTTGATATCAGAATTATTTAACAACCGCAAACAGCTAATAACCAACAACTACATAGCATTAATTGCTGACCGTTTTACTGTAGAACAAAGTTTATAGGCACCGAATACTGAACCCGCACCGGCTTTCCTCTTTGTTTACCTGGTGAAAAGGCTGGCATATCCTGAACAACCCTTATGGCTTCTTTATCCAATTCGGGATGTACTCCCCTACTCACTTGAACATTGGTAACTTCACCTGCTGGCGAAACCACAAAAGTCACATATACCCTGCCCATAATTCCGTTTTCGGCAGCGATTACGGGATATCGAATTGCTTTTGAGATGTATCGCATTAATTCCGCATTACCTTCCTTAGTGGTTTTGCAAATATCAGGACGAAATATAGGCATCTCCTCAACAACCATAAATATGGGCGCATCCCCCTCCTCTTCTTCTTGCTCCAACACAGGCATCTGCATTAGCTCTACCACTTGATCTTCATTTGTTTCACTATCAAAGAATTCCAATTCCTCTTCAATAATTACATCATTGTCAACAATATTAATAATGTCTGTTGCTTTTATAATCTTTGGTGGTGGCGGCGGCAATTTCTGTTCCTGCCGCGTGATGGGCACCATTTCTTGTTCCTGGTCCAAAACTGAACCTTCTTGAAATTCCTTTGTATTGTTCGACGTAAAGTTTAACTCCATCATCAGTAACACGATGGCCAGGCTAATCACAAAACCAATTTCAAAAAAGATGGATCGTTTATGCTCTAAATCAGCATGTGTTGTTTTTCGAGGTAACATAACTCCAAATTTTAAAACGGTTAAAAAATATTTTTTTTAAACCTGCGGTCTCGGAGTTATTTCATCGCAACAACGATGGAGAAGCTTCGATGCCGACAGGTGTTTCAGCACTTTGCTCCATAGCAGTAACGTTTTAGTATTTATACGTCAAAAATCGATTTGAGGTTACAAAAAAGAAGGGTAAATTTGTTTTATAAGTAAAATAAAAACTCTATATTTGCGCCCGATTATAATAATCTGCATGTAATCTCTTATTGAACAGGTGGTTCACGTAATATTGCATGTATTTGTTAAATGCAATCATATCTTAAAAAATGGATTTAATTAAAATTGCCGAAGACGCATTTAAAACTGATTCAAAAGAAATGCCTTCTTTTGGAGCAGGTGACACCATCTCTGTATCTTATAAGATTAAAGAGGGAAACAAGGAACGTATCCAGATTTTCAAAGGTGTAGTAATTCAGATCAAAGGTGCAGGTTCTGCCAAAATGGTAACCATTAGAAAAATTTCAGGAAACCAGGGGGTTGAAAGAATTTTTCCGCTAAATTCACCTTTCATCGAATCGATTGCGGTTAACCGTTACGGTAAAGTTCGCAGAAAGCGTATTTACTACTTGCGCGGTCTTACTGGTAAGAAAGCCAGAATCAAAGAAAGAAGAATGTAAGAAACTCTTCATAAAAAAATCCCCGTTCAAACTATTGTACGGGGATTTTTTTTATTCTCTAGGTGGAGGAGTTACTTTCTTGACCTTCAAATAAGGATCAACGATTACTTCTGTGCCATCAGCACAAACATATCTGATATCATACTTAACTTCACCGTTTGCTTCTTGGGCTAACACAGCAAAACATTCTGTTTTATCTGGATTGAACACTACTCCATTTTCAAAGAGCTCATCGCACTCTTTATCAACGATAATAATTTCCTCGATTGTATTAATGTTACTTTCTTCATCCACATACCACTTTACGGTATCTCCGGAATTAACAGAAGAAATAAAAGAAATAGCTGCAGATTTCAAACCATTGTTATCACTAAGCACTAAATTTTCCTTCTCTGTTAAGTCAATTGCTAGTTTAATTTCAGTGGTGCCGGGAGCAATCAACTCCTCTTCTACATAATCATCGACCTCGTTCTCTGCCGTACAACAATTCACGAATAGTATCACAATCAAAAATAAATACCCATAATTTTTCATTCTCTTTTTTTTTTAAGTTAAACAATAAAAAGTAAGGTTACCAAGCTTAAAAATTTAATATCCAGGATGTCTACAATTAATATACGACACTACATAATAAAGGTTACTATAATTTTAACGTAAAAAAAAATCCTATTACCATATAAAGCACGATAATAGGATTAATTAATTATATTATTGTTTTTTTTATTTATCAATATACATTTCGTATCGAAGTGGATTTTCCTTCATTAAAAATTCCTTAGAAGGTATAAAGTCAATGGTTTTCGCAGATTTCAATAATTCTTGAGCTTTCGTGCTTGATCCTGTAATTTTACTAATCGCAAAAGCCGTGAGTACTTCATCAGGATCTCCCAATTCATATCTAAAATCATCGTACATTTCATAATCGGGAATCAGCCCAATACTATAATCTATAGAATTATCTACATTTTCGGCCCTCATGATAATAGGTTGTATGGCCCAATTATGCGTTCCATCTTCATCTTCAATTGTTATAGAGCCATAATATTTACCGTGCGTTTGTTCACCTATTTGAAAAACATTCATATACGGAGAGAGGCTATAAATAACCATCTCACTGGCAGAAGCTGTGCCACCGGTAGTTAATACATAGAGATTACTTAAATCGAGGTTATTCGAATTTGTTTCAAAATAATCTTCAAACCATTCCGTGTATGTACCTGGGTTTTCATTTCTGATTGCTTCTTCCAAACCGTCATTATAGGCACTTCTTAAAAAAAGCTCACCCGCACTTGAGGCAGGACAAATCATACTTGCCATCAACCTGGCTGTAGATACGGCACCGCCTCCATTATATCTTAAGTCTAATATTAACTCCGAAACACCCTCAGCCTTAAAGTTGCTAAATACGGCCTCAAGATCATCATTATATTCATCAATAAAACTGGTATAAGCCAAATACCCTATTTTTATACCACTTATTGTAAAAACCTCATTTCGTAAAATCGGATCTATCTGTATTTCTTCGGCGGTAACGTCAACAGACGGTGTTAAATCATAAATTTCCCCATCCGAAACCGTTCCCAACCCGACATTCAACTGGTCAGAATAAAATAAATCTGAATAATTGTCCGGTGTAATCCAGGCTCCATTCATTTCTACAATTAAGTCTCCGCGTTTTAATCCGGCTTTGTCTGCGGGGCCACCGGGCTCTACATATTCGATAAAGGCTACTACCCTATCACTTCCCTCTTCAAAATAATATCCTCGCAATGAATATCCAACTTCTTTACGTACTCCTGCAAAATAATTGTTCAATTCATCCACATCGTCGGTAATAAACGACCATCTGTCAATTTCATCGTACAATAGCTTGTCAAAATACTCCCAGGTATCAGGTTCCTCGCTAATGTTTAAAGTAGGCATTTTATCCTCCCAAAGATAATACAATGACATGTTTTCATATACAAAGCTGTTTATCTTCAAAACTCCAGGATCTATAGTTTCCTCCTCTTCTATTTCTATTTCTATTTCATTTTCATCATCCTCACAAGCTACAATCACGAATAAAAAAGCCAATAATAGGAGAATATTTTTTACTGAATATCCAGAAATTCGCATAGGGTTATTTTTAATGATTAATAATTATGTTGCAATTTAAAAAATAAACGGAAAAATCTCTATTACAATAATCATATTTAATATAAGGCCCGAGTGCTTATAAAGTCTATTCAGCAATTATCGTGCAAAACATCATAAAAAAGGCCGTCCGTTATAAAAGGACAGCCTCGAATTGCTTTATTTTTTATTATTTAATTAAAGTGGTACAAGAAAACAATCTCCCCTTCGAAGGCAGGCTTTCTGCTTCCTTCAATTTCCATTACAACTCCAATATTGGCTTTTGTAGTTCCTCTCAGATTTTTAACATCCACCACTTTGGCCACCAACCTTACTTTTGAATTAACCAGTACGGCCTGATTAAACTTAAGACTCTCTATACCATAGTTCACCTGCATTTTAATATTTTGCACTTCTACAATTTGCTCCCATAAATATGCCAATAACGAAACCGTTAAATATCCATGCGCAATTGTATTTCCGAAAGGAGACTCCGCTTTTGCCTTTTCCGGATCGGTATGTATCCATTGATGATCAATAGTCGCCTCAGCAAACAGGTTTATCTGCTCCTGTGTAATAGTGTGATACTCCGACTTTCCTATTTCCTGTCCTTTTAACGCTTCTAATTCTTCAAAGCTTTTAATAATCTTTTGAGCCATATACGCTTTTTAGTTTATTCTACAATTTTGTGCCAAAGATAATCTTTTTAAGATAATACAATCTCCACCAAATAACCACGCGGCCGCTATTTCATTTTAAGAACCCGTTTTTCATCCTTAAATTGAGTCATTCTAATATAAACCTGACAAATATCTCATACTCAAGCATTATCTTCCCGAAATCTAAATTAGGAGTTTCCATCTGTGCAGCGCCCGTCTCGGCTCTAAAGGCATAATTAACAACCTGGTTACCATAAGGCCTAACATTACGTTCTTGAATATAAATGGCTTTACCAACCTTTTGATGGATTGCCTCCACCAATTTTGTTGCCTTGTCTTTTGCCGCTTTAATAGCATCCACCTTTACTTCTTGTTTCAACTCCTCTATTTTAGAATGATCTGTTTTAATGATGGACAAATTAGAAATACCAATTTCTTCCATTTCCAAAAACACTTTACCCAGGGTGGCCCCACTGTTAACAATAAGCTGGTATTTTTTCGCGGTTCGTATGCCCGACTTTTTATACCAATATTCCTTAAAATCAGAGGAAAAATCCAGAATACTCAAATCCTTATTAACATCAATTCCAATGTCGGTAAGCGTTTTTAACATTTTCTTTTCCTGTTCCTCCACCTGTTGTTTTCCTTTACTATCATCTTCCTTAATAACAATTGAAATATAAATTTCATCCGGCACAACCTCTATTTCCGCGGTTCCGGTAACTTCAACAAAAGGTTGATCGATAAAGTTTTTGGTTCCCTGAGCGCCTATCATCACAAAGTGAAACCCAACGATTAATATCATTATTGCTTTTCTCATAACGCTGTATTTTATTTTACATATGGGATGTTGAAGTTATCGTTTTTCCACAAAAAAAGCGATACATTTAATTGTACCGCTAATTACATAACACTTATCACTTAAATTTCGCAAACCATATCCTTTAATTGGAAGCCATCTGAGCCAGTTTAGAGCTAACTTGTATTTGCTTTTGGCTAGCTATTTCCTGGTTTAGCTGAAACGTTAACTTGTTATTTCTAACTTTAAAATTAACCATGGCATACTTTGGCATATAATCCTGTTCTTCTGTTATTGTCATAACCGAATGAGTATCCAATGCTCCAACCAGCTTTTTAGCCCTTAACGATCTTCCGCTTGGAATAAATACTATTTGGCACCCTTTCATATCATCTGCTGTTTCAACTTCCACAACCGATATTCTTGCCAATCCAACGTTTTTGCCATTAACGGTGTTATTTAACGCACTAAAAATCGCATGATTTTTACCGTACACCCCAATTGTAAAACTTTTTAACGATTCTTGTTCGGGCCATTGAATATACCTCATAAAATTGGCTATAAAAGAAGCCTCGATTTTTTGCAATTGTACCTGAGCACTCATAGAGTTGGCTACAAACACTAAAACAAGTACTACTAGCGTTTTTATCACCTTCGTTCTTCCCATTGACTTATAATTTCAAACATTTTATAAGCCTTTTAACGCCATTGGTCAAAAATAGTTACTGAATGACCATGAATATTTGAAATTCATTCACTTTTTTTTCTGCCTATCACAACAAACCAGCCCGCCGGTGCCTTGAAAGTTGAACTGTACTATCTATAAAGTCAACTAACACATATGTAAATCACAATTAAATTCAAGTGAGCTATTGACACATGGTTGAATTATGAAAAATATTTTTTATTTTATCTATGCATATGGAAGAGTTATGCACAAATAACCCGAATAGCATCTTTAAATTCATTAAGTTCTACAGGTTTCTTTAAAAAAGCACTAGCCCCATTAGTTAAACATGAATCAATGGTACTTTGCCCGGTATCACCAGACACCACAACAACAGGTATACCCATCCACTCCTCTTCCAGATCTCTAAGTATTTCGAAACCATCCTTTAGCGGCATATGTATATCAAGCAATACCAAATCGGGTCTTTCCTTTATGATTTTCTTCCATCCTTCCAAACCATCGTTGGCTTCTAGAATATGTATATTATAATTCTTCAGCATTCCTTTTAGCACTGCTCTGCTATCCTGTGCATCATCAACAATTAAAACTTTCTTCATTTCTAATAATTATTTTAATTTGATATATGGGAAGTTAACGATTTATTTATAGAAAGGATTTCAGATGTTGATTAAATCAGTGCTTACTTATGCCAATATGAGTTTTCTTTAGACCAAATTTATTGACCTTGAAACATTTTTCCCTTAACCTATCTACATTCTTTGTGAATTAATTCTAAATCGCTATTAGCCATTTTCCCCGCACCTTAATACAGACATATGGCAGGCAGGAAATGTTAAAAAACTAAACTAGTAGGGACTGGTAGGTATTTTATTGGTTTTTTTTATTATAATTGCAACGAAACAAATAAAAATTAACAATTTCTTTACCCTTTAATAAGGTTAGAGATGGACACGAATAAACTATTAATTTTTTCTAATATAACATTATAGCTATGGCACAAATAAGTTCGTTAATCGAGAAAATGAACGGGGGAGACAATCCTTTTTTTAAAGAATTATATGGAACAGATTCAGTTGTACTTAAAGAACAAGTAGATCGCTACATCAAATACATGAATGAGTTTAAAAACATTTATGGAACGGATGATGTAACTTTATTAAGTTCTCCTGGACGTACTGAGGTTGGCGGTAACCACACCGATCACCAGTTAGGCCGTGTGTTAGCCGGTGCAGTAAACTTGGACAACATTGCCATTGTTGCACCTAACGGAACGAACAAGGTGCGTATAACTTCTGTTGGTTTTGATCCTTTCGAAGTTGATTTAGATAATCTGGAAATAACTGAATTTCAAATTACTCCCGGAAACTTGGTAAAGGCTATTGCGGCCGGAATAAAAGAGTTAGGTTTAAAAATCGGAGGTTTTGATGCGGTTATTCATGGTTGCGTGCCAGAGGGTTCCGGCTTAAGCTCATCCGCTTCTATCGAGGTATTAATAGGTGCTATTTTCAGTAACTTATTTAACGACGGAAAACTTGATCCGGTTGACAACGCCAAAATTGGACAAAAGGCAGAACACGCTTGCAAGAAGTTCTGTGGTTTGATGGATCAAACAGCTTGTGCAGTGGGTGGTTTCATCACTATTGACTTTGAGGACAAAGCAAACCCTATTGTAAAAGCTATAGATTTCGATTTCGCCAAAACAGGATATTCCTTGGTGATTACGAACACAGGTGGCAGTCACGGCGGGCTTGACGAAGAGTACAATGCACTTCCGGGTGAAATGAAATCTGTGGCTAAAGAGCTTGGGCAAGAAGTACTGCGCCCACTTTCGATGGAAGATGTGGTGAAGGGAATTCCTACCATTCGTGAAAAAGTGGGTGACCGTGCATTATTACGTTCAATCCACTTCCAGGCAGATAATGCCCGCGTAGTAGATCAGGTTGAAGCACTTGAAGGCAATCATTTTGACAAATTCCTTGAACTGGTCATTGAGTCAGGACTTAGCTCATACACCTACAACCAAAATATTTTTGTAGGTGGAGAAACTAAATATCAAAATGTCGCACTTGCCTTAGCATTGAGTGATCTTGTTCTTAAAGGAAAAGGTGCATGGCGTGTCCACGGGGGCGGTTTTGCCGGCACTATCCAGGCATTTGTTCCTAACGATTTATTAGATTCGTACATATCTACGCTGGAGTCAGTATTTGGAGAAGGTAACTGTCACAAGTTGTTTATTCGCTCCAAGGGTGCTGTTGCAGTAGAACTTTAAACATAAAATCATCGGAATGGGTATCAATTTCATACCCATTTTTTATTAACTAATTATTTAAATTATTTGAAACTTATGGGGAGTTCAAAACAAAACTACACGGTACCTTTTGCGATAATGTCCTTTTTACTTTTCCTATTAGGATTTGTGACATGGATCAATAACATCCTGGTTCCGTTTATGGAAACCAAGTTCAGTATCACGCCAAGTCAGTCTCAACTGGTCAGTGCTGCATTTTTCAGTGCGTATATCATCTCTATTCCTGTGGGCGGGGTAGTTAAAAAAATCGGTTACAAAATGAGTGTAATCATCGGGTCTATCATCACCGGTATTGGGTGCGCCATTTTTATTCCAGCCTTGAGTGTCGGTTATAACATGGTGTTAGCGGGTTTATTTGTTACTGCCATTGGCGTTGTTGTTCTTCAGGTAGCAGCCAATCCGTACGTAATAGCTTTAGGTACGCCGGAAACTTCTGCGTCACGTTTAACTTTAGCCATGGCAATTAATTCATGTGCAGCCGTGCTGGCACCAATTGTAGGTCAATTCATTATCGAATCAAATGATGGCACCATGATCGTTCATGAAAACATGGCAAAAACAATGTTTATTGCCTTAGCCGTTATTTCTATTGCGACTGCGGTGATACTGGTATTTATGCACCTACCAACTATCGAAGACGAAGCAGAAGAAGGCACAGAAGGAGCAGGCAGAAGTGCCTGGAGTTTCCCCCATCTGATTTTAGGTTTTGTTGCCATAGGTATGTATATGGGGCTCGAAGTAGGAGTCGGCAATTATTTTCTAAAATATGTAGAGTTTAACGTTGCTGGTAAAGATGTAGCTTATGCTTCAATGATTCTTGGTTTTTACCCGGCAGGTTTCTTTATTGGAAGATTGTTGGGAGCCGGGATCCTAAAGAAATATGAGGCATCAAAAGTATTGTTGGTTAACTCGTTAATCTGTGTTACACTTTTGGCAGCCTTCTTTTTAACTAAAGGTTCGGCATTCTCCATTTGGCCGCTTATCGCACAGGGTTTATTCCTTTCAATCATGTGGTCCGTATTATTTGACCTTTCCATGAAAGACATCCCTGCCAGCGCTGCAAAATTAGGATCTGGCATTATTTGTACAGGTGTAGTATTTGTTGGTTTCTGGATGTGGATTATGGGTAAATTTGTTGAATCATCAGTAACTGCAGAGTATCCTAAAGGAGACAATGGTTCTGCTTATTTGTTTTTCTTCTTCTTTTACGCATACATTATCTTTTTTGCTTTAAGGGGAGCGAAAATCAGAAAAAAATTAGCTTAATTTTTTTTAGAGGGCCTATCTTTGATTAGGTTTTCAAATTAATAATATAAAGATATGACAAAAGCTTCAGATGTTTTTACGCTAAAAAACGGAAATAATATTGAGGTTACCTTTATTGGTAGAGGCGGACAATTAATCGGAATTAAAGTACCAGATGCTAAGGGCGAAATAGCTGATGTGGTTATCGGTTACGAAAACGTGGATGCCGCTTTGGCCGGAGACGGATATTTCGGTGCGTTATGCGGACGTTATGCAAACCGTATTGTGGGTGGCAAGTTCGAACTAGACGGAACACAATATCAATTAGACGTTAACAACGGACCTAACCATTTGCATGGTGGTAATGATGGTTTTAATAGTCGTGTTTGGGATGTTGAACCATATGCCGACAGCAAATATGCCCAGGCCTATAAATTATCATTGGTAAGCCCCGACGGCGACCAGAAATACCCCGGAGAGCTTACCGTAAGTGTTATTTACGGGTTAACCGACGATAATGAGCTTGTAATTGATTACACAGCCGAAACGACAAAACCTACTATTATCAACCTTACAAGCCATGCTTATTTTAATTTAAAGGGAGCTGGAACAGGAACGGTTGAAAATCACATACTGGAGCTAAATGCGGACAAATACACTCCTATTTCGGCGGAAATCGGTACCGTTACCGGAGAAATCGCTGAAGTTAAAGGTACGGCTATGGATTTTGTGGATGCCAAAAAAATTGGCGATGCCTGCCATAGCGATTGTCCTCAGGTTAAGTTAGTGGATGGTATCGATCATAATTTCGTGATCAACGGTTACGACGGCAATTTAAAATTGGCAGCCAGACTATCCGACCCGGAAAGCGGACGTGAAATGCAAGTATTTACGGACCAGCCGGGCGTTCAAATTTATACCGGTAGCCACTTCGACGGGTCTGAAACGGGAAAATCAGGGGCCCCTATCGAAAAATGGGCTGGTGTAGCATTAGAAACGCAAATTTTCCCCGATTCTCCCAATAAGGAAAATTTCCCTAATGCAGTGCTTCGGCCGGGTGAAGTTTACAAACATACTTGTGTTTACAAGTTCTCATAGTATATTCGAATCATTTTAATTAAAAGGCCATCCTGAGACTCAGGATGGCCTTTTTTATTTAGAATTAAAATGAAAACCTTGCTATTACTTGTATATCTTAATATTTTTCTACTTTTTTGCTTGCCTTAAAAGGTACCATTATTCTAAGAATAGACTTTTATACTCAAAAAACTATTAAAAACTACTTTAAAATTAAAAAATGAACACTACTAAAACGAGCAATTTTCTGCCAATAGTAATGATGATATTACTGTTTGGCATGATCTCCTTTGTTACAAACCTGGCAGCACCTATGGGAGTTGTTGTAAAATCTCAATTCGGCGCTTCAAACTTTCTGGGGATGCTGGGGAACTTCGCTAATTTCCTGGCCTATGCCTTTATGGGTATACCCGGGGGGAAATTACTGGAAAAAGCGGGCTACAAAAAAACAGCCTTGTTAGCCATTGCCATCGGTTTTGTTGGAGTTGGTATTCAATTCCTATCGGGTGTTGCCGAAAGCTTCTTTGTATACCTTTTGGGTGCTTTTGTTGCCGGTTTTTCTATGTGCTTACTAAATATTGTAGTAAACCCAATGTTGAACACTTTGGGTGGAGCCGGAAAAAAAGGAAATCAACTTATCCAAATTGGTGCCACTTTTAATTCACTGAGTGGAATGACAGTGCCTATCCTTGTCGGTGCGTTAATTGGTGTTGTTAGTAAAGATACAGCTATTAAAGATGTAAACCCGGTATTGTTTATAGCTATGGGCGTATTCGCACTAATTGGCCTGGTACTTTATTTTGTGAATATTCCTGAACCTCACATCGTTAAGGGCGAAGTCGTTAAGGATTCAACATACAGCCCATGGTCTTTCCGTCACTTTGTATTAGGCGCTATTGCTATTGGTGTGTATGTAGGCGTTGAAGTGGGTGTTCCGGGAACATTGTTCTTCTTTCTTTCTGATTCAAATGCAGGAGGTGTGAGTGCTGCTACTGCAGGTTCTGTGGCTGCCACCTACTGGGCACTTATGCTGGTTGGTCGTTTTGTGGGAGCATCTATCGGGGCTAAGGTATCCAGTAAAACCATGTTAATTGTCGCTGCTGCAGTTGGAATGGTATTGACATTTATGGCCATTATACTTCCGACATCTACTGCAGTGTCAATTCCTGTATTTGAAAGTACTTCAACCGGTATTGTCTTTGGAAATGCTAATGTGCCCATCAATGCCATGTTCCTTGTTTTAATTGGACTGTGCACATCTGTTATGTGGGGAGGAATTTTCAACCTGGCCGTTGAAGGGTTGGGTAGATTTACCGCAGCCGCGTCAGGAATTTTTATGACCATGGTAGTTGGTGGAGGAATCTTACCATTAATTCAGAATGCTGTAGCTGATGGAATGGGTTATATGATGTCGTATTGGGTGCCATTTATTGGTTTAGGATATATGCTTTTTTACGCATTAGTTGGCAGTAAAAATGTGAATAAGGATATCCCTGTGGAATAAGTACATAATATAAAAAAATTAACAGGCCATCCCA
>NZ_JBQTGI010000016.1:0-156420 GCF_052400645.1 Saccharicrinis sp. GN24d3 | reverse complement strand
TTGTTGTATTCTTCCAGTTTGTTCTCGATATACTTCAGGTGACGGTCTATTTTGGCCTGGTTGTAATTGTTCTTTTTACTGTTCTGAGCTCTGAGCTTGGTGCTGTCGCCTGCTATCAACACGCCGCCTATCAGGTTAAAATGCCTGGCCAGGGATATGGTTGCCCGAAAAACCTTTTTGATGGGCTTGGGGTTGTCGCGTCGAAAATTGGAAATGGTATTGTGATCTGGGTTAAGGCACCCCAACAACCACATAACCTCGATGTTACGATTGCATTCCTTTTCCAGCTTGCGCGAAGAGCGTATGCCGTTCATATAGCCATACAGATATAGCTTTAATAAAACGCCCGGATGGTATCCCGGGCGACCGGTTTCGCTTTGCGCCATTTGAAAACCGAATTCCTGCATATTAAGGCACGCTACAAACTCATCAATTAACCTCACGTCATTATCTTCGGATACTGCTCCGTCGAGGTTTACCGGAAATAGATTGATTTGTTGACGATCTTGTCCTTGTATGTATCTCATGTATGTAAGATACATAATACCTGTTTTTTACTAAAAAAAACTACACCATACTTATGAACTTTATGTCAACACCTTTTTAGTTTTTAGACAGTCTGACGGTAAATTGTAAGTTACGTTGCGTTTTTCAGCCAACGTCAGCGTCCGCCTGAACATGGCGGGTGGAAAAACCTGCACAGGCCGCATACCCGGGCCGGAGCAATGTAATTTACAAAATGTTAGCTACCGTACTTTTTATTTTTCTCATTAGCTATCGCTGTCATTAAATCAATTGATACTCTAACAAAATCCTTAATAAAGTCAATGTTTCGGATTCGAATCAGTTTTTTACTTGGTCCAAAGAAAATGTCATGTTCTACTATTTTCGTTGATTCCTTTTTTATTTGACCGCTTTGATGAGTTATTGAATTTCTTACATCTTTAAAACTCAATATTGATTTCCAGTTTTCCGAGTTATCATTAGCACTAGATATTTCACCTATGAGATGTATATATTTTCGAAAAGTATCCAGATAACCATTTCCTTTAATGTCTTTAATCTTTATTTTTCCACCTACCTTATTCTCAATCTCTTTTGCTGTAGCTCTCATATAGTTTTCAAAATAAGAAAAGCCTGATAGAAAAAGAGAATGCATTAATAGCCAGTCAAAATGGTATTGATAGTGTGAATATTCTTGAAATTCTTCCTCTGTCCATTCTGACTGTTCTTCCAGTTTTTTTAACAACTCATTAGCTTTCTTTTCTCTTATTACTTTTGTGTCTTCAAAAATTGAAACTATTGATGAGATATTACTTGAATAGATTGATAAATTTAAATCCATTTTAGGTCATTTTTTCGTATGGTAGCTAACGGTAAACTGTAAGTTGCGTGGCAGTTGCGGTGTGCGTTTCTTTCAGCCTGAACTAAAGCAAATGCGGGCACAAACGCCCCAAACCAGTACAAACCCCGCCATGAAATTTACAGAATGTTAGCCACCGTATTTCCTATTTTTCATTAAATAGTATCCCAAATTCCTCAAATTCAAGATTCTCACTTTTAATCATTTCATAATTAATTTCATTGTCTTTTAGGAGGCTATAAAAGGTCTTGATGTATTTATTGTCTGATTTCTTAAACTCGTCAAAAGGAATCGAAAGGATAAATCTTTCGTCATTATTGAACGCACCAAATAGGTCATCTTCAAGTCTAAGCATATCTTTCAATTTGTAGTTATTATAGATTGCATAGGATAGACTGTCGCTTATTGAAAGTCCTATTGATAAATCCGCATAGTTATTGTCTTCTGGCGGAAATCCTAAAAGCCAATAAACGATATTATGAAATCCATAATAGTCTTTAAAGTCAGATGGCATTTTTATTATTGTCCAGTCTCCTAATTGTGCTTTTGAAAATTGATAGGTATAAGTATTTCCTTTTGCTGGTAATTCACCATAGTCCTTTAGTTTAGATTCAACTGATTTCAGATTTGCTCCTTTCACTAAAACATACCTCTTGAAATTTTCTGACTTCAAATTGTCATGGGAATAAATTCTTTCTTTATTAATCGTCAATTCTTTTTGCTCTACTTTTTCTTTCCCAAATAGATTGTTAAAAAAACCCCATGTTTGAAGTTTTTAATATTATTAAAATCAGTACTAATCCCGCAAAAATCAGTAAAATTAATCTCTGTTTTTTCATTGACGATGGCTTTTTTTATATGGTGGCTAACGGCTCGAATATGCGTAGTGCGGAATTTCAAAGCACTTCTCTATCAAACCGCTACGCTGTTTATTAAATGATATAATGTTCAAATTTACCAAATCACCCCGCATTACGTATATTTATTGTTAGGGGCTGGGCTTATTTCTATTGTTATTATTACTAATAATAAAGCTATTCAACAGCCTTACTGCTGATTAGCAACCTTAATCGCCTTGCCTTTCTTCCTTGTTAACTTTAACCACTAGGCGTAAAGGTTTACTATCGCGAATCAAATCGTATATTAAAGAATCCTTTTTATAAAACTCTAACTTTTCAACCTTTGTATAATCTGCATAAGGTCTGCTGTCTATATTTACTATTTCATCTCCACATCTAAGTCCTGCACTTTTGTAGTAATTTCCTTCATAATCTGCTATTTCACTTACAATATATTTTCCTTGACTATTCTTATCAACTAAAAAGTGATAGCGTCTATATCCTGAATTAGAGACTCGCTGGAAGTTGTTATGCGGTTGAAAACCTATCTCTTGCCTATTCAAGTCAAAATAAACATTAAAATGCTTAAGAAAATTTTGCCCGAGAAAATAGCTAATATTAGGATTATTAGGTTCGTTAAAAGTATAAATACGAAGTGAATCAAAAACTAATTTATCCGAAACTCTAGCCTCTACCGTACAATATTTGAAATAACTATTAAGATATTTAGTCCAGATATTATTTTTCTTACAGCTAAAAAATTGTTTTTCTTTTGCGTTATTCATTAGAACTATATCCCATGACATTGCTGTATCAATCATAAACTGTCTATCCAGACTTATGGTATCTCCATCTTCGCAGGTTACAAATATAGGTAGCTGAATATTGAAAGGGCAATTGTTCCCTGCATTATTAATTATTTGTGTTACAAAACAATCCTCTGGCATTTTAAAACACTTAGCTTCATGTATTTCAAAATAATTATTCTCAAAATTTAATTCCCAAACATGAAGAGTATCATTTTTAGGGATATTAAACATCCCATCAGATTCTGTAGTACGAAAATAGTCTTTATAATTGTATATCGACATCTTATCATATTCCAGATTGCACAAGCCAAGTTTTATATCAGGAGCCTTATCAAAAGTTGAAAAAGATGTTCGTTGAGAAGACCAGCCTGAACCGCCTGTAGAAATAAACGATTCTTTAATACCATTTAATACTTCTGGATGAAGTGCACAAAATGTAGAATCTAAATGTAAACAACCAGTTGCAGCTCCACTATCAAATGTAAGCTTAGCGGTAGTGCTATCATTTATTATAACAGGTAAAATAATTTTCCTATTGGTAGGGTTTATTTCAAAATACAATCGATTAACTTCATTTACATTTTTACTTTCGCATGACAGAAGCATCAAAAAAATCATTCCTAAAATCAATCTGATTAAATTCATTATTAATTATATTTTTTGTATTCGAAATTCTTTCTTGGTTTAAGAAAACCAGTCTAGCTCCAGCAAAAATCTCATAAAATATTGTTTATACGGTTTTTGCCTTGCCCCTAACTTGGATATAGAGACCGTAATGACTTTATTATTTCGATTATGGTTTCTATACCGCATATATGATCAGTTATTTTAATCGTTTAAAAACGTTTACTTAATCGTTTAAATACGTTTACTAAATCCTTTAAAGCTACTAAAACCATATGACCTAAATTTTACCGACCTGCTTGCGAATATTGTAATCATAATAGGTTTTTTACATAACCAAATATAAACAGAATCATTTTATATATCTAAATTATCGATAGGGCTTTTTATATTTTCAAGCTTTTTCATAACAACATGAGAATATATTTCTGTCGTTTTTAAAGAGTGATGTCCCATTAGTTCCTGAATAATCTTTATATCCACCCCGTTTTCTATTAAATGCGAAGCAAACGAATGACGTAAGCTATGTGTGGTCACTCTTCTTTGTATACCAGATTTTTGCTTCGCTTTTTCAAATATCTTTTGTATACTACCTACCGAGTATCGCTCACCATATTGCCCTTCAAACAACCATTTTTTGGGTTTATGCTCCAGGTAATACTGCCTAAGTTTATCTCTTATTTTATCTGAAAAAATAGTATAACGATCTTTTCTTCCTTTAGCCCCCCTTATAAAAAGCATATTCCGGTCCTTGTTCAAATCACTAATCTTAATGTTTAGCACCTCGCTTCGGCGAAGTCCGGCAGAATATATAATCAATAATATACACTTGTGTTTCAAATTCTCACTACTCTTTAACAATTGCTGTACCTCATTCTCACTCATAACATTGGGCAATTTACATTCTTTTTGAGGACGTGTGATTTCATAACGTTCTTTTTGTCTTCCCAATACTTTTTCGTAATAAAACTTAATGGCACTTATTAACATATGAACATATTGGGTTGAAACATCTTTTGAATCCCTAACCAATCTAACATACGCCTCAATATCATCTTTCTCGAAACTGTCGATATCTTTATTAATGTAAAAATTAACAAATTCCGAAAAATACTTGTGGTAATTTGCTATCGTACTCCTACTATAGTTCATGGCAACGAGCTTATTTATATATGCGGTTGGACAAGACTTAAACTTCGCCGGATCATAAGCTTGCTCAAGCAACAACTGTATAGTCTCCGCATTATTTATCTCCAGCTCTTTTGAAATGGAAATTCTCGAGACTGACCGTAACTTCCTCAATACCCTATTTATATTTTCATTTTTTCTTTCCATTAGGAATGACCTATAGTTTGATGACCAATGTGTAATCTCCATGTCTTTTAGTATCCTATATAGGCTTTTATTGTACTTAAACCTGATTAATATATGCCTTGGGTATTCTTTATCCGCCACCGGCAGCATCCATAGTTGAAATTTATTCTTCACCCTGCATAACTTTAACCTCTCAATATATCTTTCCGCTGTAACTTTTGCGGATTCTATACAAAAAGGCTTTTCTATTTTACTTAGATACCAATCATTAATCTCAACACTGCGTGAAAAGGAACTGAAAAATAATTCAAGATTTTCTTTACTTTTAATGAAATAAAAGCACTTGTATTCTTTGCTATATCTTATAAAAGCACAATTCTTTAAATTACGAATAAGGTCACTATTTCGATGCTTAAAATAAAGCTTTACCAATGCGTACTGGTTATAATCCCAGTGGTTTAAGTAAATAACCGGTTTTGTGTCCATAACAGATAAATTAAAGTCTATAACAAATAAAATCAATTCAAAGGACTTAGCCGTTTATTAAACGTTTACTTACGTAAATAGACGTATAATAATTCTGATAAGTAAATATAATCACCTATTTTTATGTATAAAAAAAATTTATGACCATGACTCCGGAACCCACTTTCTGTTTGTTTTGCAATACGGAACTAAAAGGAAGAATTGACAAGCAATTTTGCAACGCCCACTGCAAAAGTCTCTACCACAACCGAAATCCAAATACCAAAGAAGCTTTGATACGGAAGGTGAATAAGCAATTAAGGACCAACAGAAGTGCCCTGTATAAAGCCTGCCCGCAGGGAAAAGCAACCGTGCGAAAAGAGTTTTTAACATCGTTGGGCATGGATTTCAAATTCCTGACGCACACCTGGAGGAGTAACGGCGGCAACCTGTATTATTTTTGCTATGATTATGGTTATACCCCATCTGTGGATATCCGCAAAGTGGTGGTCATCCAACAGCAGGAATATATGAAAAAACCTTAGTGTCAAGCATACCCTTACGGGCCAGGCTTTTTCCTTATTTCATTTTTCTTCACGATAAAAAGGCTCACCGCCCGATAGCTAGCGGGATGCCAACTTTTTCTGCTTTTGAAAAATCCAATAATAAATGCATCTTACCCAAAATGCTATACATGAATTGACCCTGAAAGTATAGAAATAGACAGATCGCGTTTTAATGCTTTTTTTTATCAATTCAGTGGAAACAAATGATCGTTGACAAAGTAATTCAACCTGCTTGTTAATGGGGCGGGAAAATTTTTGAGATCGCCTCAACCCTGTAATCAAAAATTTTTTTGAGCTGGTTTTTAATCAATACCGCATTGGCAATTCTACCCAATATGCCAAAGGGAGGAGCATAAGAAATGATGTCGGTCATTTTAACACCTCCTTTAACTACTTCCAACAAATGTTCATGATGCCAAAGGGAATATGGTCCCTGCCGTTGTTCATCAACAAAATATTTCCCGGGCTCAATATGGGTAATTTCTGTAACCCAGGTGGTACTATAACCCGGCAAAGGCTTAACACGGTAACTGATGATCATACCTGCATACATTTTTACAGGCAAACTTCCGGATGTTATTTCGAACCCCATAGAAGCAGGTGTAATTTTTTTAAGGTTCACCGGCGACGAAATAAAATCCCAAAGCTGTTCGGGAGATGAATTCACAATTTGTTCCCGTTTAAATTGATAAAATGCCATAGTGTCTCATATTAGTTGGTATTTATAATTTTGTTGTCGTTGCCTTACACCTTTATTTTTTCAATATCAGCCTTGAACCCGGCTTATGTATTGGAGGTTCGTCATGAGCATTGCAAGTACAATAAAACAAGGCATTACTGAAAACGAGGCATCACTTGTCCCGATTACTTTCGGGAGCATCGTTCTGGTGAGTTGAAGTGATGCAACGAAGTGTCTTGTTGTAAAGTAATTTCAATGGGTAATACAATTTCTAATGCATATTGCGGGTTTAACTTTTATGGTTTCGCCTATTTCTGATACAACAGATTTATCCTTACTAAATATTTATGGTAGAAATACCCCCGTCCACATGCAGTACCTGACCTGTTATCCATGAGGCTTTTTCCGACAATAAAAAGACGGCCATATCCGCAATGTCTTTGGGATTACCAATTCTTTTTAATGGATGTCTGTTCCCATTTGAATCTATTTTAGCTTCTGTATTCAACATGGATGCTGCCAGTGGCGTATTGGTCAAGGAGGGGGCAATGCAATTAAACCTGATCGCCGGTGCGTATTCCGCTGCCAGGGCTTTAGTCAATCCCTCCACAGCGCCTTTTGATGCAGAAACCAATGAATGAAACTTAAAGCCCTGCGACACGGCAACTGTGGAAAAAAATACGACCGAAGCATGCTGAACCTTTTTAAGCTTCGGTAACAATTGCTGCACAACCTTCACCGCGCCCAGTAGCTGAATCTGATAATCGTCTATAAAATCCTCGGGTTTAATTCTATCAAAAGGCTTTAAACGTATGGTTCCCGGGCAATAAACCAACCCATCCAGTGTATCCGGCAAAGATTGTATATTGTATTCATTAGAAGTAACATCCATATGAATATATTTCTCATCGTTTACCCAATTCCTATCTGTACTGGTATTATAGGTAGCCCATATGTTTTTATCCGAGTCATTCTTTAATTCCTCCACAATGGATTTACCTATTCCGCTTGATCCGCCTACTATCAAGTAATTTTTCATATCCTTACAATTTTCTTCCATTTGTCGTATATAACTCCCCGTAAAATTTATGATTCACCTGATTGTACATCCAATTGTACTCACGAATACGTTGTATCTCATTCTGTGTGTGTGCCTGAAATAGTTGAGTTTGAAAGCTCGTTTGATCCCTTCCCATTTAATTTACCACAGGTTTAACTCGTGTCAGGCAGGCAAAACCTTTCAGCTCAAGCCTTACACATTTAACTTTTGACTGCGTTAAATAAATCGTTTACAGAACGCTGCTAAACACAGATTTTTTGCTTGTCAAAAATCAAAATAAGTTCAACTTCACCAACACTACAAACATGACATCACACTGGTGTATTGTCGTCTCCAAAGCAGTATTGTATACTACTCCTTCTGTCACTTAATAACATTCCATATTTATTTTTGTTTAGTTTTATTTGTTATTTATTAAACATTTCTGCGATATTAGGATTTTATAGGATCCGTAAACCATCCTATGCGAATGAGAGGTTCTTCGTTTACACTTTACGTTCTTTTGTTATTTCCTGTGTAAGTTCATTGCTATTCAGTAAGCGTTTAATATTCGATTTGTGCATCATAAAGATAAGAAGGGTACAAACCAGCAGATAATAAAATGTAGGGCCACCTCCGCGCAGTATAATTTCAATTAGCGGCATGGTAACTCCTAGCACCAAAGAACCCAGCGAAACGAATTTAAATCGCCATTTC
Source organism: Saccharicrinis sp. GN24d3 (assembly GCF_052400645.1). Classification (NCBI taxonomy): domain Bacteria; kingdom Pseudomonadati; phylum Bacteroidota; class Bacteroidia; order Marinilabiliales; family Marinilabiliaceae; genus Saccharicrinis; species Saccharicrinis sp. GN24d3. The sequence continues at coordinate 148,005 of NZ_JBQTGI010000016.1, read as the reverse complement.
ACCATAAAGTATATGGCTACCGCTATAAAAACGGAAAAAGGAGCGAGTAATACAGAAGCGCCCAGGGTAGTATTTACTCCTTTGCCTCCCCTGAACCTTAGAAAGATGCTAAAATCGTGACCTAATATAGCAGCCAATGCAACCCAGTAAATAAGATAATCAGTGCCATGTATTGTCCTGTCTGCCCAAAACCAACAAATCGTTACCGGCAAAAAACCCTTAAACATATCCAGTAGTTGGGTAACAACGGAGATTCTTTTCCCGGCAACACGGCGCACATTTGTCGACCCAATATTTCCGCTTCCCCATTCCAGAATGTTTTTACCTGTATAATAGTTGGTTAAAAAGTATCCCGTAGGTATGGAACCCAGAAGGTAGGAAAAAATCACAAAAACAATTTGAAGCGTGGTCGTCATTTATTGAGCGGTTTTTTATTTAGGGAACCAGGGGAAAAACGAACTGGTTTTATCAATATATTCTTGATATTCAGGCTTTGAATGCTGCAATGTTTTTTCGAGCATGGCCACTCCCGACACTCTAATAATCAGCCATGTCATAATCACCGAACCTACAATTTGCCAGTAACTTCCCGCGGCAACACTAAAAAGGGCATAGGACCACCACACTGCCGAATCGCCAAAATAATTGGGGTGCCGGGTATATTTCCATAGACCCGTGTTTAATACTTTCCCTTTATTTGCGGCATCACTTTTAAAGCGCGATAGCTGGTAATCGCCTCCAGCTTCAAAAACAAAACCAATGCACCAAAGCACTATGCCCGCATAATCCAATAAATTTAGCTCTCCTGATCCAGTACCCGAACTTACACCCAACAATGGCAAGGAAACAATCATCATCAATACCCCTTGTAAAATAAAGGTTTGAAAATAACTAAACCACCAATATCGTTCTGCCCCATACTTTCGCCTGAATTCCTGATACCTAAAATCCTCTCCCTGGCCAATATTCCTGAAGGCCAGATAAACAGAAAGCCGCAAACCCCAAAGGGTGACCAACGTGAAAATCAAAATCTTTCTGGGATTCACTTCACCTGTCATCCAAACGTAAAACGTATTGATCACTACAAAACCAAATCCCCAAAACAAATCAACAATGCTCACATTTTTTATAATCACGCTCCAAATCCACAAAAGTGTAACCAGCAGCCAAATGAGCAATGAAGCCTGAAAAAACAAAGTCGTCATAAGTTAATTTTTAAGGCGTTAACAAAATTGAAATTGCAATAGCACCCTTACCGGCGTGCATACCGATGACCGGCGAAATATCAACGGTTGAAACGGCTTCTTTTCCTGTAATCCGCTTCATCCTGTCTTCGGCTTGTTCCGCGCCTTGCAAATTATGGGCATGCAAAACCATATAGTTCCATACAGTCTTGTTAATACTTAACTTTTGAATGTGCCTGAAAATTTTATTCAGACTGGCCTGTTGGCTGAAAGTTTTACCGAACAACAAAGATTTACCATCCTTATCCATGGACACCACCGGGTTTAATCCGAGTGTGTTCGCAATAAAGCCTTTAGGTTTTGAGACCCGACCTCCCCTGATCATCGATTTCAGATCCCTGACACTGACAAAAATATGAGCCTGCCCCACATTCTTTTTAAGCGACTCTACTATAGACGATAGCGATTCAGCCTTTTCAATGTTAAGAGCAGTGTTCAACACAAGCAACCCCAAGGCGCCCGATAAGTTTTTGGAGTCAATAACATGGATTGGTTTCTTGAACTCTTTTTTAATTCGCTCCGCCGCTTTAACACTGTTGGTGTACGTTCCACTAAAATTCCGCGTAAGGTGGATGGCTATAACGGCATCATAATGCGATGCCAGATGCGAATACAAGTTGACAAAAGTTTGTTCGTTGATTTGGGATGTTTTAGGAAACTCAGGATGGGATTCCAACATATCGTAAAACTGGTGGGGCTGCATCGTAACCTTATCCAAATATTGATGGTCGCCGAAGTTTAAACTCACAGGTACCACATTTATTTGATAATAATCTATTAATTCCTGCGACAAGTCACAGGTAGAATCGGTTACCAGCGCAATGTTCCACTTTCGCTTGGTGGCAATCTCCTGTTGACGCACCATATCGTCCACTTTTTGATAAGAAACAGTTCCCAGATCTTTTAACTGGTGAAAAAGTGGTGCCGGATGATTGGTATGCACATGGATACGACTAATGCTTTGTGAACCCGCCACAACCACCGAATCACCATTTTTTCGTAATATCAGTTGCAGGTCATTTTTGCTGACCTTTAAATTTTTAATAATAGCTTCCGTGCAAAAACGATAATTTATTTCCTCATCAACTAATTCTTCGGTATGGATTAACGAAATATTTTGTCCCGCCCCCGATACTATATCACGTATGTTTCTGTGCTTAATAAAATCGATAATGCCCTTAATAAATAAAACAAATCCCTTTGCCCCGGCGTCTACCAAACCTGTTTTTTTTAATATTTTTAGTTGTAGTGTAGTTTCGGCGAGTGACTTTTCGAGTATTGCAATTGAATCGATAATGACGTTTCTAAAATCGTGAATGGCTTCTTTTTGGGAATTCAAAAAAATGGACCACTCCTTAATTACAGTCAACATGGTACCCTCTGCCGGATTGGCAATGGCCTTATACATATATGGGATTGATTTATGAACACTTTCCGCAAATTCCGGAAAGGTAATGCTGGGCTTGTTTAATGTTTCCCTGCTCAAACCATGCAAAAACTGGGCAAAAATAACCCCGGAGTTGCCTCTCGCACCCATTAAGGCAGCATCTGCCATATTATTAACGGTAGTTTTATACGATTTATGCGGTTTAATATTATCGATTACCGAACGTATGGTAGAGGCCAGGTTGGTACCCGTATCCTTATCGTTTACCGGAAATACATTAATCTTGTTAATCTCTACTTGATGTTGAAACACTTGATTCCCTCCGGCAACAAATGCATAGTAAAGAAATTTCCCGTTGATGTGAGCTGCTTCAATGTTGTGCATTAGTTAACCATTTTACAATATAAAAAACAAAAAAGCGCACCCTGCACAAAGAGCTGTTCCCATAATAGGGCAATAGAAACCATATAGGTACGCAGATAAGCTAATACTATTATTTTTTCAGTCATTACAATTCCCTCATGATTTAGATGGCTGATTTAAGTGTGGGATAACAAGATAATGTGAAACCCTGAATCCGGATCTTACCTAAAGATAAGATTATTTCATTAAACCCGGATTTGAATACGTAATGGGCATATAAAATACCATAAAGCAAGGAGTGCTTAAACGAGGCTTAACACCGCTATGGTGAGTTGAAGCAACTCAGTGAAACGCCTTGTTTTGAAGTAGTTTAATGACGCAACAGGAATTTTAATGCATATGGCAGGTTAATCCGTAAAGATATAAATACTCCCTTTTTAGCCGAAATCTGTCATCAGGAATTTGAAAAACACTACATGACCACCTATAAAAACCTGTTGACCAATCGGGAGAATATTTTGATTAATTTACAGTACTATCCACTTCGCCATCGCTTAACCGGGTAGTAATTACATCACCTTTGGCAAGTTCCTTCGCATCTTTGACCGCCTTCCCGTTATGATAGGTGATAGAATATCCTTTTTTCAGAATATTCTCGGGATTGAGCAGGCTATTTGTTTTTTCGTGCAAGTTTAATTGTGCATGCCTGTGGTTGAAGAAATGGTTTAACCGACTCGATAACCTTGCCGGAACATGATCCAGGTCGCTGCGTTTATATTGTATAGAACCATAGGTTAAAGACTTTAAATTTTGCGCAGAAAGATTTATTTTGTTTTTTCTGCTTTCGATAAATCGCTGGGATGAAGTGCCTAACTGACGCACCAGCCTGTCCAGTTTATTTTTCTGAACCAGCAGCGCATTGTTTACAACTGGTTTAAACCTGCTGTAAGCCAATTCAAAAGAAGCTTTGCTATCGTTAATTATTTCACGGGTAAGTGCCACCACCTCATCTTTTACCGCGTTTAACCGGTTATCAAAATCACCCACTAACTCAATCAGGTGTTCCGCCACTGCCGTCGGGGTTTTTAAACGGGTATGTGCCACAAAATCAATCACCGTTTCATCACGCTCGTGCCCTATTCCCGAAAATACAGGCAACGGAAACTGCGCTATGTTATAGGCTATCCAGTAATTGTCGAAACACATTAAATCGGAAGTGGAACCTCCCCCGCGAATAATAACCACCACATCAAACACATCCTCATATTCATAAATCCTGTCTAACGCGGCAATGACCGACTCCTCGGTTTGTTCTCCCTGCATCATGGCGGAAAAAAGTTGGATATAGAATTTATAATTTCCCGGGTTATGGTTGAGTTGATTGCAAAAATCCTCATAACCCGCCGCCGTTGGGGAAGAGATAACGGCTATTTTTTGAGGCACCAGGGGCACTTCCAGCTCTTTGTTCATATGGATTACGCCCTCTTCGCTCAGCTTGTTGAGAATGGCCTGTTTTTTTTGTGCCATATCACCCAAAGTATAGGTGGGATCAATATCACGCACGTTAAGGCTAAAACCGTATACTTCCTGAAAATCGATACTCACCCGCACCATGACCTTAAGTCCGGAGACTAGGGCTTGTCCTGTAGCAGACATAAAATAGGGCTTAAGCATCCGATAGGTATAAGCCCAAATATTGGCTCTTGACTTGGCTATGATCTGCTCACTTTTCTCGTCTTTTTCTATCAGTTCCAGATAGCAATGACCGTTTCGCACTTCGCGTATCTCACTTATTTCGGCAACCACCCAATAGGTTTCGGCAAAAGAAGAATGGATGGTTTTCTTAATTTTCTGGTTTAACTCAAAGAGAGACAATGAAGAATCGGACATATATGATAACTGAAAGTTAGACTTAAACTTAACAATAAAACCTTACAAAGGTAATAACCTGACACATAGTTAACACCTGAAAATTAAATATTGTGCCTGCCCATTGAAAGTTTTCTGACGCTCACTGGTCATTTTATCGGATCAATACCTATCGGGGCTTAACATATCCATGTTAAAACTTGGTTTCATACCGGCTATTTGTTCCGTCACTATTTGTCCCGTAATCGGGGCAAGACTCATACCCATCATAGCATGACCTGCCGCTACCGTGAGGTTACCGTATTTTTGGGTTCGCCCAATAATAGGAATGCCATCAGGTGTTAAGGGCCGCAACCCTTGCTGCAATTTTAGTTTATGGGCCCGGTAATATGGAAAACTTGGTATCACTGTTTTGGTCGCATCAAGTATTCCTTGAATTCGTTTGTAATCATACCTGTTTAGTTGACCATTAAACTCCATTCCACTCCCAATTCTTACCATATCCGCAAAGGGAGAAATAGCGATTTTTTCGTTGGTTAATATCATGGGGGTATTTAAAGGCAATACTTCCTTACCAAAATCAATACTATACCCTTTACCCGGCATAACCGGCAAATTCATGTTCAACAGTTTTCCAAGGTAGCTTGTGCCGGCACCAGTGGCCAGAACAAACTCATCTGCTTTAAATGTGTGAAGCCCGCATTTAACCGCGTTCACCGTACCGTTTTTTTGTAAAATCTCGCTGACCCTACTACCGTAATTAAATACCACCCCGTTCTTTGTCAGCCAATCTCTTAACGCTCGCATGTGCATTCCCGGATTTAACATGGCATCGGAATAATACAGGATACCTCCCGTAGCATTAAACCGAATGTTACCCTCCGATTCAGAAAGCGCTTGTGCATCCATGCTTTTGGTTTTTATTCCCAAATTATTCGCCAACAAAGCTAGTTCTATCTCTTCGTGCAACGCCTTCTGAGTAGATGCGACCATCAACAATCCTTTGGAACAATATTCATTATCCCAGTGGTGATCATGCTTTAACTCTTGATAAAGCTTATCACTTTGATAATTGAGTTGATAAAGAAGCGGTATGGCATCATTCACTTTAGCCCGATTAATGGCTGCTTTTGAAAATCTTAAAAACCACCCGATATGACCCAGGTTTTTAACTAAATTAAAAGAAACCGGACCATTGTTAACTAACGTCATTTTTAATCCGGTTTGTAACATGGAAGGAGAAGCTATGGTTATAAAATGACTCGGCACCGTATAACCGCAGTTAACGTATGAGCAACCCGATAAATCCTCTTTTTCGGCAGCTTCGAGTACCTCCACTTCATAATTATTCTGACGCAAATAATAGGCGATGTGCAATCCTATGGTACCAGCTCCAACAATAAGTATTTTCTTCATGTGTATATTGTTATCTTTTTACGGCAAAAACATACCGGGATACTGACAAGTTAACTAACCCTTTATTTAAAACCAAACCCTCAGGTTACAATTTACCCACAACCCTAAACCCATGTGCATAGGGATCGTCCTCCGGATCGATAATAATTTGGTTATAGCCGGTAACTTTTGCCCAACCCTCAATTCCCGGAATAATGCCATCGTAATCGCCAACTCTCACCCGTTCTTCAACTGTTCCGATAAACTGACTGGCAATTACGCTTTCATGCACAAATTGGTCACCAGGTTTTAATTTACCTTTAGCATACCATTGCGCCATTCGGGCGGATGTACCCGTTCCGCACGGACACCGGTCAATGGCTTTTTCTCCATAAAAAACAGCGTTTCGGGCATGGGCATTTTCATGAATGGGAGCACCTGTCCATAACACATGGCTCAGCCCGTTGATCTTAGGATTCTCAGGATGGACGAAACTGTAATTCCGGTTGAGCTTTTCCCGTATCTCCCCACTAAAGGTAATCAGCTCATCAGCAGAAAACTGACTCATCCCCCGGTAATTAATTTGCTCGTCGATAATGGCATAAAAATTACCGCCATACGATACATCAACTTTTAATTCACCCAAAAAGGAACTCTCCACAGTCATATCGGATGCATATAAAAAAGAAGGAATATTGATAAGTTTAACTGAAGTGACTTTTCCTTTATCATTACGTTCGTAATGGGCAATAACCAATCCGGCCGGTGTTTCAAGCCGCAGTTTACCTGGAACGTTAGGCATAATCAACCCTTCCTCTATGGCAATGGTAACCGTTCCGATGGTGCCGTGCCCGCACATGGGTAAACATCCACTGGTTTCTATAAACAAAATACCGGCATCATTCTGGGGGTTTTCGGGAGGGAAAATTAAGCTACCCGACATTTGCTCATGTCCTCTGGGTTCAAACATCAACCCGGTTCTTACCCAGTCAAATTCTTTAAGGAAATGTTCACGCTTATCAAAAATTGACGCTCCTTTGAGCGGAGGCACCCCTCCCGCCACAACACGCACCGGGTTGCCGCAGGTATGCCCATCTATGCAAAAAAAAGTTTTTCTGGCCATAATTTTTCAATTAAGTAATTACTTGCTTTGTCCACTCGCTGTTTAGCCATCTCCAAATACCCAACGGGTTGCTGTTTTTCAATTCTTCAGGCAACAATTCTTCGGGACAGTCCTGATAACTGATTGGCCTTACAAAGCGTTTGATAGCAGCCGTGCCCACCGAAGTAAAGCGCACATCGGTCGAAGCCGGATAGGGGCCCCCATGTTGCATGGCCGGACAAACCTCTACACCTGTTGGTACACCGTTAAACAATAATCGTCCGCAGGTTAAAACCAGGTATTCTATCAGCTCTTTATAATCTGATTCTTCGTTGTGGTCAGATTGAAGGGTACAGGTTAGTTGCCCTTTTAAGGATTTAACCACTTTTATTAGTTCATCTGCCGAAGTGCAAGTAACGACCAAACTGAATGGTCCAAAAACCTCTTGATGTAGGTTTTTATGGTTGACAAAGGTTTCTGCGTCAACCGTCCCCAATACTGGCACTGCTTTAGGCTGAGCCATATACGTAGGGTTATCGTTTAGCGCTGATATTCCCTCTTGATGCAGTATGCTTGTTAATCCCGACTTATAATTTTTTAAGATGCCTTCGCTAAACATTTCCGTAGGATCGGACGCGATTACCTCGCTAGCCAGGGTTTGCAAAAATTCGGCGTAACCCGGCCCTTTAATCACCAAAATCAAACCTGGATTGGTACAAAATTGTCCTGACCCAAGATTTATGGATGCCACCAACTGCTTTGCCATTTCCGCCCCCTTATTTTCTAGCGCTTTGGGTAGGATAACAACCGGATTCACACTTCCCATTTCTGCAAAAACAGGGATGGGTTCATCCCTTTCATTGGCTATATCAAATAAGGCCCTGCCTCCTTTTTCCGAACCTGTAAAAGCAACAGCCTTGGTCATTGGATGCTTCACCAAAAGCTGACCTGCCTCATAACTACTTTCTTCAACATAAGAAAAAGTCCCTTGGGGCAATTTACAAACCTCAACGGCCTTTAATATGGCATTTGCCACCAATAGTCCTGTTTTAGGGTGAGCCGGATGACCTTTTACAATTACCGGATTGCCGCCGGCCAAAGCCGATATGGTATCGCCCCCCGCTACAGAGAAGGCCAGCGGAAAGTTTCCTGCCCCAAAAACCACTATCGGCCCCATGGGTATTAACATTTTTCTGAGATCAGGTTTTGGCAATGGCTCCCTGTCGGGATTTCCTTGGTCAATAACGGCTTCCACCCACGAACCTTCCTCAATCAGTTGGGCAAATTGCAGAATCTGGTTGATTGTTCTTGCCCTCTCCCCTCTTACCCTGCCTTCAGGCAAGGAGGTTTCCCGCATTACCGTTTCAATAAGCTGATCTCCTATATCCTCAATTTCTAATGCTATCTGCTTTAAAAAAACTGCCTTTTTCGTACCCGAAATCTTTTTATAAAGCAAGAATGCCCGGGATGCTGAATCTACTATCTCATTATATTGTATTGCTAAACTTGACATGACTAAAAAATTAAATTAAAATACCGGGCGGGCAGCCAAAGCTTTTTCAATGGTTGACTGAATCAATTCTCTTTCCTGACCAACCAATACCTTACGAGGGGCTCTTACATACTCAGAACCAATACCGGTATACACCTCAGCCATTTTTATATACTGGACTAACTTTGGATGAATATCCATTTCGAGTAGCGGCATAAACCACTTATATAGCTCAAGCGCATCTTTAAAATTACCTGCTTTGGCCATGTCGTAGAGCACCACCGTTTCTTTAGGAAATGCAGATACCAAACCAGCTACCAAACCGTCGGCTCCAAGCATTAGCTCTTCCAGACATAAGGTATCTACACCGCCCATAATTTTAAATCTATCGCCAAAGGCATTTCTCAATCGAATTACGTTGGTTACATCTCGGGTAGATTCCTTAATAGCCTGAATATTGGGCAACCTTTGTAGTTCCTCCAACATGGATAAAGTAATCTCAACCTTATAGTCAACCGGGTTATTATATAGTAATACCGGTAAGTTAATACTATGGGCTATTTCAGAAAAAAACGCAACAGTTTCTGCTTCGTCCGGTTTGTACAACAAGGGAGGTAAAAGCATGATACCATCCGCCCCTTTGTCCTCCGCCTCTTGAGCAGCTTCAATGGCCCTACCGGTACTTGACTCGGCAATATTCATGACTACAGGTATTTTACTTCGGTATGGCTGCAATACCTCTACTAACTTTAGCTTTTCTTCCTTGCTGAGGGTACTTGACTCACCTAACGAGCCTCCAATGATTATCCCTGACACCCCGCTCTCAATCTGAAAATCTATATTTTTCAGGAACAATGGGATATCCAGCTCACCTGATTCTGTAAATTTTGTTGTAATTGCGGGATATACCCCTTTCCATTCTGGTTTCATATCTGTATTTTTTGTTATTTGTACTTATACAAACCTAAAAGATAATCAGATCTTTTTTTATTCTTATATTATCATGTATTTGAACTATTTTACCCTATATGCGTATTACCTGCATTAATTGCGTTAATCTAATGAAATGAAAGCTGTACGATTTGTCATTCCCAAAACCAGTAGTACTTCTTTTAGATTACAAGAAGACCGTGCACCATATTTTTACGAAACCATACACTATCATCCTGAATATCAACTAACCTTGATCATTAAGGGAGAAGGAACCCGCTTTATCGGAAACTCGGTTGAAAGGTTTAAACCGGGAGATATATTTTTAATCGGCAAAAATGTGCCACACGTATTCCGATCCGACGATAAATACTACAACGCTAATAGAAGTTTAGAATCCTACAGTATATCCATATTTTTAAATGACGACACTTTTGGAAAGTTATTTTTTGAATTACCTGAGATGGCCTCTATCAAAAGGCTTTTAAATAAAGCACTGTATGGTATTTCGTTTAATAAAGAAGACAATACAGTCATAAAAAAAATGATAAAGGATGTATCAACGTACGAAGATTTTGATCGATTCCAGCATATTCTTAAAATGTTTAACTATATATCTAAGATTCACAATGTGCAGTTACTGAGCCCCGTACCCTTTATGGAACCTTCCAGCGAACAGGAAAGCGAACGGATTAATGTGGTATTTCAATATCTTTCTAAACACTTTACATCAGAAATACAATTGGATTGTATAGCCCACGTCGCCAGCATGACCCCAAATTCGTTTTGCAGATACTTCAAAAAAAGAACAGGTAAATCTTTCAGCCATTTTTTAAACGATATGCGTATTGAATACGCTTGTCATTTAATGGCCAATACGCAGGATAACTTTGGTCGTATTTCAGCAGACTGCGGGTATAACAGTTTATCTTATTTTAACCGTCAGTTTAAGTTAGTTATGGGACAAACGCCTACGGAATACAGAAACAAATACAGTTTGTACCAAACAGAAGGATAGCAACCATAAAGGAAAAGCAAAGGAGAAAAAATGGTGTGGTTACTTTTTTACCAGCTTATTAACCATCACTTTCCTGCCAACTTTAATATTTAACAGATAAATTCCTTTGGGAAGTTTTCCAAGCCCATCGATACTGGACGGAAGCTTTAGTTGTACGTCCTCATACACCAAATTACCCGCTATATCGTAAATCAAAAGGTAATCCGCGCTAACTTTCCCTTCCGAACAGCTTATATAGAGCTGGTCATTAAACGGATTGGGGAAGGTAAAGATGGAATTTTTACTGACATTCCCAATCCCATTATTAATATCCATTGCTTTCTTATAGTCCGGTATTCCATAGCCAAACGAATTATCCGGAATACTATAATTATTACAGCTCTCCTTTACCAGTTGTATTATTTCCGCATTACTCAATTCAGGGAAAGCCTGCCACAAACACGCCGTAAAACCGGCGATTACCGGAGCCGAAAAACTGGTACCGTTCAGGAATTCGATACTGCCGTCTGTTCCCTGCAAAGCGGTACCAAGTCCAATGGCAGCCACATCGGGTTTTACCCTTCCGTCCGCAGAATAACCGTAACTACTAAACGATGCGCGTAAGCTATCACTATCCATAGCCGCCACCGATAACACATTTGCCCCATCTGCCGGAGAGATGATCTTGCCCCAGGTATTGTTCCCCTCGTTTCCGGCACTACATACTACTACCATCCCCTTTGAAAAAGCGGTCTCAGCACCCTGCACAACAATGGTGGTCCTACCGTCCATATCCTGATAGGTATAATCGGTATAATCGCCAATAAAAGTATAATATCCCAGTGAAGTATTTATCACATCGGCACCAATACTATCGGCATATTCGGCAGCTACCACCCAATTATACTCTTCAATTGGAGTTTCACTAGCGTTATCCTCGGTCCGCAACAAATGGAATTTGGCTTCCGGTGCACTTCCTTTAAACTCTCCGTTCAAATATCCCCCAATAACAGACAGTACTTTCGTGCCGTGCGAATCACTTTCAAATACATTACCGCCGGGTTTTATAAAATCCCGGTAAGTCAGTATCCGGTCATCATTCCAAAGATGCGTGAACAGCGGTAATGTGTTTACCTGGTCGAAACCGTTATCTATCACGGCAATCTCTATGTCTTGGCCTTCAAAATTGTTTTGATGCAGATAATGCCCATTTAAGGTTTGCGTTTGATCCCAACTGGCGCCATACACACTCGAACTTTTAAGATCCGAAGGCTCAACATCCTTCGTTTCAACAAACTTACGTGCAGCAACACCTATAGTTGGTTGATAAACCATTTTTGAATCCGAAATAAACGATACCCTGGTGATCGTATCCATTAACGGTTGGTTACTACTTTCAACAAGAACTCCGTTTAACCATTTCGATGGCCAAAGCACCCGAATCCCCATCTTTTTTACACTGTCAACATATAATGAAGTCACAGGCAAGTCTTGCTCTAAAACTTGAATATCGTGTTTTGTTCTGCGGTCAATGGCTCTTTGACTTAGGAAATCTTCAGGGGTCTCTATGGAGTATGAATTGTTGTTTTTATCGGAAAAGGACACAAAATATTTTTGTGCTTCTGTAGGAAGGGCAGAAACCAATAAAAACAAAGCGATATGTGCAACTTTTCTCAAATTATATAATCTGATGACTATTTTATCAATACCTGTTGACCGTAGACCGTTTATCCGGCAAACTCTGCAATTTAATTGATATAGTTTTTCGAAGACCCTCGAAAATATTACAAAATCATTGACTTTGGTATTCTTAGCACTAATAACTGTTGACTGTGCTCTGATCGCTGCTAACCGATCACATCCCTTTCAAATAACTATCCGGGTCGTGCTTAAACTCCTCAGGGTCTTTAATTTTTCCTTTGTTTTTTTCAAACTCTTCAAAAAGCGACTGTTGCTGCTCGTCAAAGTCAGCGGCATTCAAGGTTTTCCCCTCTTTGTACTCAATTTTATAGGCCAGGTTACCGGCATGGGTAAAAACCAACCAGGTACCTTCTTCCAGTCCATGCTCAAATTTTCCCTGGACCTCGGGTTTACCATCGGGATAAAAAACGATGTATTCACCTTCTATTTTCCCATCCTTATGCGACGAAGTCATCTTTAGCTGACCGTTTTCGTGGTACTTTTTCCATATCCCGTCTTTCACATCATCTTTCCATTCCACTTCTTCGGCTACGTTTCCCTTTTTAAAGAAATGCGTAGTTATCCCATTTTTCAAACCTTCCTTGTACGATTCTTTGGTATAAAGTACACCCTCGGGCGAAAAAAACTGCCAAAGGCTATCTTTTTGTGTTCCCTGATAAAATCCTTTTGCGGATATCTTCCCATTCTCGCTATAAAGAATGGCTTTTCCATATTGATCTTCGTTATAATCGACCACTACCTTTTTATTACCGTTAAAATAATAACGGGTCATCTTCCCCACCGGTTTGTCGTCCTTAAATGTTACGGTGTAAGCAGGTTTACCATTACTAAAACGCTTTTCCCAATAACCTTGCTTAAGTCCTTGTTCATCTTTTTTATTGTGTTCGGACGAAACCCCTTTGGTGGAAGCTCCTTGCCTGGCAGGCACATTATTTCCAAACACGTCTGTTATCTGCCCGACAACCAGACTCGTAGAAAAAACAATAGATAATATAGAAATAAATAGAATACGCATAATGAATTTGTTGAATATGATGATTGCGGGCAAATTTAAAGCTAAAAGTTTAAATAACCGTGCTTTTCGCGTCATCTTTATTGTTGATGTTCAACCCGGAAAATTCGTTTGTCTCCATGGAAGTGAAATGTAGTGAACAATGCGGGTCGAGGTATTGTAAAACCCAAATTCGTACCCATCCACATTCACCCTACTTTTGCTGCCGCTTCCTTATCCAAAAGCCATACCGGATTGGCAACCCTTGCCGCCGGATATTTCTGAAACCCTTCCTTTTGATGTATAATTTCATCCAGTTTGTCTGCTTTTCCGGCACCTGTTACCAGGAAGAATATCTCTTTGGAATTATTGATCACTTCTCCGGTCAACGAAATACGCTTTTGAGCCGATTCGGGGTGTGTTGCCACTACACAGTCTGCTTTGGCATCCCATAATGCTATTTCATGCGGAAAAATGGAAGCCGTATGTCCATCATCGCCCATGCCCAACAACATAATATCAAACTGTGGGAGTCCATCTGCCTGCGGCAATTTATCCCTGAGCAACTTCTTGTAGGTCTCACAGGCCAGCTGCGGTTCCATCTCTCCTTTAACCCTGAAGACATTTTCCTTGGGAATAGACACTTTGGATAAAAGATGATCCATGGTCATTTTATAATTGCTTTGCTCATCGGATGGGGGCACACATCGCTCATCGCCCCAGAACAGAAATACTTTTTCCCATTGTATAACATTTGCATATTTTGCCGCCAGTTCATCAAAAATGGCCTTGGGCGTGCTGCCTCCCGACAAGGCAATGTTTATCTTGTCACTTTGCTCGGTGCGTTCCTTTAATAGCTGACCAAAATATTGGGCAAGCATTTGTTTCGAACCAAATATTTTTATGTTATTTTCTATTTTATCCATTAATTCTACAAATTAACAATGATTATTGTTTTCGAACAATCCGCAATAAATTCAGTTTTTACCATCCCGTTAACGCACAAAAAGTGAGCAAGACCGTCTTCAACCCAAACATATCTTCAGGGTAAAACCGACTTGTTTACCGGCTAAATTACAAGGGATAAATCCGGGGCCTGGTTATATCAGTACAACATTCAGGGTTCCGAACACTCCTGTTAACTTTAACCCGCCATCTGCGTTATAATTCTTTTTAACCGCTGCAGTTTCCCTTCTTCCGATTAGAGCTCGCAATAGTTACCATCGTTGGCCAGGTTTTTACACGGATATCTCCACGTTAGGTGTGGCTCTTCTATTAAATCATCGGCCACATCCGGCCCCCAGGTACCAGCCGGATAACCATGAACTTTAATATACTTATTGTTTTTCCAGGCCTCTTGAATCGGTTTCACAAAAGTCCAGGCTGCCTCAACAGCATCCCCCCGCGAATACAGGGTGGAATCGCCTAACATACAATCGTGAAGCAAGCGCTCGTAGGCACTTGGCAAATATGCATCTGCCAACTCGGAATAATGGAAATCCATATTCACGTTTTGAACATTGAAACCAGCTCCCGGAACCTTCATGCCAAATTTTAACAACAGACCCTCGTCCGGCTGTATGCGGATAACCAACTGATTTTGCTGCTGCGCAATAGTGGTATTACTGGCGAATAGGTGATGCGGGGTAGGTTTGAAGTGGATAACCACCTCGGTAACCCTTGTAGGCAACATCTTGCCGGTACGGATATAAAATGGAACACCGCCCCAACGCATGTTGTCGATAAAAAATTTCATGGCCACATAGGTCTCGGTTCTCGATTCGGGATCAACCCCGTTTTCTTCGCGGTAACCGTTTACCTGCTCACCTTTTACAGTAGATCCTACGTATTGGCCCCGTATAACGTATTTCTCCACTTCCTCTTCCTTGATAGGGCGGAGAGATTGCAATACTTTTACAATTTCGTTACGAATGCTGTTTGAATCAATCAATGCGGGAGGCTCCATTCCTACGAGTCCGGCCAAAAGTAACAAGTGGTTTTGTACCATATCCCGCAAAGCCCCCGAACCTTCATAATAACCACCTCTGTTCCCAACCCCAATACTTTCCGAAGAAGTAATTTCCACATGATTCACATAATTCCGGTTCCAAAGCGGTTCGTAAATGGCGTTTGAAAAACGCGTAACCAACAGATTCTGAACGGTTTCCTTGCCCAGATAATGGTCGATACGATAAAGCTGTTCTTCATTAAAGTGTTTTAGCAAGCTAACATTCAACTCCCTGGCTGTTTCCAAATCGTATCCAAATGGTTTTTCAACAATTAGTCTCCTGAACCCATCTTCTTCCTTGCTCAACCCATGTTTGGCCAAATGACATGGAATAACGGTATACATACTCGGCGGTGTTGCCAGATAAAAAATAAAATTTCTGTCTGTTCCTAACTTTCCATCTAATTCAAACAACTTATCCTTTAGCCCCTCATATTCACCTTCCTCCTTTGTATTAAAACCATGATAAAAAAGTTGCTGAAGAAAGCTGTCCACCTTATCATTTTGGGATACATTTTTATGGTTCAACGCAAATTGCTCGATGCCTTCTTTCATTTTTTCACGAAATGCATCATCGCTCAGCTGCGTTCTTCCCAAACCTAATATGGCAAAATTTTCAGGTAATACATTTTGATCGTACAAATCAAATACGGCAGGTACAAGTTTACGATACGTCAGGTCGCCCGACGCGCCAAAAATAACAAGTATATGGTTTTTGGGTGTTTTCATTTTCAATGTTTTGTCGAGTAAATAAACATAGTATGACGCTATGTTTTGGTTTATTTATATTGCCACTAAAATAGGTTCCTGACTTAAACAATCAAAATCTAATTTGGTTGAAATACGCTACTTGATGTACCCGGGGTGTTGCTTACCGGTATCAGCCTCTGAATTATAGACCGGTTAAGACCTTACCCTTTCCGATTAAAATAATGTCTCGAATCGCCCCATTCGCCCAAACCCACTTCACGATCGGCCAGTTCAATGCGCATGCTTAAACAGTTACCACAATCTTCGGCTCCTTCATCGGTACAAGGTTTGTTTTCATATAGCTGGTAATCTTTTCGATGCAAGGTAGGCGTTATATTAGGCATGATCACGTTGGCGCCAATTCGCAGCGCTTTTTCACGTCCCATTGGGTCGATAGCCTGTAACGCGGTGGCTGCGGCAATGTTAATATCTTTCATTATAATACGAAGCAAGGCTATCATATTTAGGGTAACTGAAAAACGTGTTTCGATGGGCCACAACAAATCTCTTTTTTCGAACAATGGCGTTTGCTGATGCTCAATATAAGGACCCATTCCACACATATCGATATCGAAATCCTTCATAAAGAGAAGATCCCTGGCCAAATCTTCGTATGTTTGCCAGGGTAACCCCACCATCACTCCCGTACCGGTTTGATACCCCACCTTCTTCAGCGATCTCAAACAACTCATCCTTTTCTCAAAATCATGATTGTCGTCATTGGGATGAATCTGGTTATACAATACTTTATTGGTGGATTCTATGCGCAGCAAGTAGCGATGTGCGCCGCTATCGAACCATCGTTGGTAGGTTTCTTCGGTCTGTTCGCCCAGCGAAATAGTGATACCCAGTTCACCATGGGTAACGGCTTTAATTTGTTTCAATAACCGATCAACCCTTTCCACAAAATATGGATCCCTGCGTTCTCCGGCTTGCAGAACCATTGACGCATATTTGTTTTGGTGGGCAAACCTGGCCGCTTCAACCACATGATGGTCTTCTAAATTATAACGTTCAACCTCTTTGTTATCTTTCCGGATGCCGCAATAAAAACAATTTTTTGAACATACATTGGAAAACTCTACCAGACCACGATAAAACACTTTTCGCCCAACATACTCGAGTTGCACCTCTTGTGCCTTAGCAAACAACTGCTTCTGCTCCTCCCCCTCGGTTTGTAAAAGCGCCACAATATCTTTGAAATCCAGTTCTTCTTTTTGAAGTATATTTTGAATCTGATTATTCATGACCGTAAAATTATACCGCAATTTAAGCATTAGAATGCAAAAAATAAGATATATGTGGTTTACATCTAAAACTTAAGCATCTTTTAACAGTGATATCCAGCCTGATCTATTCATAAATTATTCTATTGCAAACTCCAAACGCCGTAACAAAAAGCAAGTGCTCAATTTAAATTCTCAAAATAGTTCACTATTCCTGTGAGCTTAAAATTTCCGTTTCACTTTTTCTTTTTGCCTTTTGAGTTCTCATCACGAAAATTTATGAATTAATCAGGCTCGCCATTGTTTATTTGAATCAACTTGATATTATTTTCTTTTCTGGAGATTAATGGCTTATAAATCCAGTTCAAAAACATATTTCCCGGAACCTATATTCTCAACCACAATAAAATCTCTAATTCTCTTCGCACTTATACGTTCTCCATTCATGCTAAGACTATATTTTCCCTTTCCGGAATAAGGTATCCACACCTCATTTTTCGTATTGGCAGGCAGTTCCACTTTCATCGTAAAGCTTTCTCCTCGCACATTCTCAAAACTCAATTTAACGTCTCCTTTAATGGTAGGATGAACCATATTAGCCCACTCCAAATTTGCAGGCTGCGGTTTAATTCGTATTCTTTCAAACCCGGGTTCCAATGGCTCAATTCCCATCAGTTTCATGGGGATTACATTTGCAGGAGCAGCTCCCCAGGCATGATTCCAGTCCTGATTTGGTTTATATTTATTGTCCCATGCTTCCAAAGATATCGTTGTTCCAACCTCATAAATGGCGTGCGCCCATCCCCTGTCGTGCGTTGCCGTAAGAAGCTCCATTCCATACGCCGCATTTTCTCCGGCATATACCGCATCTAATAGATGCTGAGAACCATAAACGCTACAAGCCATTCCTCGGGATTCAACAAAATCGGTTACGGTAAGAACATGTTCCTCTGGCACTAAACCAAAAGTTAGGGCAAACATATTAGAATGCAGGGAGTTATGATCGGTATCAATCCCATCATTATAACATCCTTTCTGCTGATTAAAAAATAGTTTATTGAATGCTTTCTTATGTTCCTTTGCACGGTCTGCATAATATTTACTGTCCTCTTCCTCTCCAACAATATCGGCTATAACAGCCATCACTTGCAAGGCTTTATTATGGTAGGCATTTACTACCGCATTGTAATCAGTAAACACAAAGCCATCCGTTTCTCCCGAATCATCATTGCTTAATCCAAGTATTCCTTTATGCGGCCAGTCCACAATGTCACGCATATTCCGCCCGGTAAAGTGAATCGACTTTTGCACCTCTTTTGTCAATTTCCCGGTACGGGTGCTTATCAATCCATTTTTTTCGGTAAGACTTGTAAATGTTTTCTGTTTTAGGTCGTTATAATATTTGCGAATAAAATCTTCATTCCCGGTATACTGATAATCTTTCCATGCCATTAGCACCGAAGATAGTATCCATTCTGTTGGCCATGTTGGATTCAAAAGCATATACTCCTGACTCCTTCTTGCCTGGGTAAAATCATCATCAACACCATAATGACACAATTGATTAATATATGCATCGGCCTCATATGGAATACGTTCCCGGTCTCCATCAACGTAGATCCCCGCAAAACTTGTTGCCTTAATTGAATATTTACAGAAATCCCAAATATCGTTCAAAACAGGATTGGAACACTCAAAATGTGAGCTATAATCATTAAAAGGATAAGTTACGGTTTCCCTAATTATACCCGTTATATTAGCTGCGCCCTCAACCTCGCAATATCTAAACGGAAAAACGTCCCCGGTATAGTCAGGCATTTTTATTGCGGCACTACGGGTATTACGTTTGTCCTTTTTTATGGTAATTGTATAGGTATGTATGCCTTGCAGAAGTGCTAAGGTAACCGTTCGGTAACGTCTGGAACCTCCCGGTTCTGTATTTATCCGGCCCTGTGGAGTTACCACTTCACCAAAACTGACCAGGAGTGAATCTTCTTTCAATTTGGAATCGACAGTAAGCTTTACCCTTCCAAAAGCAGCCTTCCCAAAATCTATGAATTGTAAATTCTCTTTTATTTTTTTTGTACACTGAGGATATTCATCTCGCTGCTGAAGCGGATAAACGCCGCTACTGTAAACTTTTAATTCTTTTCCGGTTCTGAATCCTCTCGTTTCAGACCATGCTGTTTCCTCACCATGGTTGTTCCACACTTTAACACGCCAATAATAATTCGTTTCAGGTTTTAACGGCATACCATCATATTTCACCAGGGACTTTTGTGATGCTGTCTTGCCGCTATCCCAAACAACCCCTTCCTTATCATCCAGTTGTCCAGGCGATGTACCAATTTGAACATGAAAGTGCGTTTGCATTGTATTGTTTCTCTGGTCTTCAATAATCCAGGAGAAAACAGGTTGTCTACTTTCTATGGATGCCAGTTGCGATGGCTCAATTATTTTATCAACTTCATCAAAAGCAATTTGTGAGAGCTCTCCATTTATAAAAACCCGATCAGTATTTTTCATTAAATCACATCGCAACGCGGTTGGTGGTAAAGCTATTTGCGAAAATCCCTGAAACTGCAAGCAACAGGCTATTATTAGGAGTAATTGTTTCATATCTGTCTACTTTATATTTTTATTTTTTTTAGATGCGTAATAATACCGATATGTTAATGATATTAGCAATACATATTATAAAAAAATCCCTGCCCCTAAATCACAGCGTATCTGAATTTAAAGAGCAGGGACAATTATTATATTAGCTTTATGGAATTATCTGTCCCATCCGGGATTTTGTTCCCAAATATTATCCTTGTTCGCATCAAGAATAGTGTTTGGAATAGGCCACAAATTGTAGTCGAACGTTAAAGTAGCTTCAGTCACAGGCCAGTGAGCATACTTTCTAATTCGGTCAACAGCAACGGTTCCTCCCATGCGTAACAGGGTATTCCAACGCGCTTCCTCATAAATTAATTCACGCGCACGTTCATCCAAAATCATGTTGAAATCATCATCCATATCGGCAGCCGTAACAAGATAACCGCATTGTGCACGTGCTCTTAACAGGTTAACATCGGCAGCTGCACCCGATTTGTTACCCAAGCGCTGTTTCGCCTCGGCACGTAGTAAAATAGTTTCAGGTAAACGAATAATATATTCGTCACGGAAAAGACTTCTTCTGGATTCACCATCTTCAATACCGGTAAATTTATCCGCGGCAATTTTACAAGAAATAGGATAAATCTCACTGGTATTATTTCGGTAAGCACTTTCATCATCACTGGAGCCATACATTTCACTCCAGGGAATAACCTGTTTGTAATAAGGAGAAGTTTCCACATTTCCTTTAATTCTTCTGCGCAAAACACTCTCGGAATTACGCATATCATCAGCATAATCACCCTCATATACCAAGTCGCGTGCAAGCATAGTAATATTTACCTGACAAACACCTCGACCGCCTACATTTTCTAATGTACCTGTTACATGCGTTTTTGCAATATCACGAAAAACAGGTCCATAATTATTGGCATAATACAAACGTGATTTTGTATCCTCCGTTTTATACGCTTCATAGTCGATTTGGGCAGCCCAAATACATTCGGTGTTACCATCCTGATAATTTACGTTATCCTCCTGGAACAAATCCCAGTAATAATTCGCATCCAAAAGCAGTGTATCCACTAAGTTCTCTGTTGTATAAGAACCGCCTTTATATACATCAATTGTAAATTGATCTTCGCTTGCGCGTGATCCAAACCTTTGATTGACCAAACTATATGTACCACCATCAATTACAGCGTCGGCATAACTCACCGATGAAGTATATGCAGTTTGAGCTGCACTTGAATTCCCTTCAGCATCGTATTGAATACCCATTGCCAAATACAATTCGCTTAAGTTATGCTGAGCTGCACCTTTTACCAAACGGCCACCCGAAGTTGATGTTTCAGGCAGATCATCCAAAATAGCTTCTAGTTCATCAATGGCAAATTGATAGGTTTCAATGCGCGAAGCACGCTCAAAATCATATTTTGCCTCACTAACTATATTGGTAACCAAGGCCACGCCGCCAAAAAGTTCACCTAAATTTTTGTAAGCATAAGCTCTGAAAAAACGGGCCTGCGCAAGGGCATAAGCTTTTGCCTCTTCCGATCCCCACGATATACCGTCTAATTCGGCGGCATGAATAGCCGTATTGGCACGTGCAATTACGTAGTACCATGTACTAAAAACCTGATAAAACGTGTTATGATCAGGGTTAATTGTACTATAATCGCTAAAAGTATTTCCCGTACGAATAACTGCCACATCGTACATATCTGTTCCTTTTCCTTTCCAATTGAAAATCCATT
Source organism: Saccharicrinis sp. GN24d3 (assembly GCF_052400645.1). Classification (NCBI taxonomy): domain Bacteria; kingdom Pseudomonadati; phylum Bacteroidota; class Bacteroidia; order Marinilabiliales; family Marinilabiliaceae; genus Saccharicrinis; species Saccharicrinis sp. GN24d3. The sequence continues at coordinate 126,192 of NZ_JBQTGI010000016.1, read as the reverse complement.
TTGTCGTTGTTGGGTTTACCCACAAATCGCGTATGTGAGAATAAAGAGAAACCAACACCTGATCCACCTGGTCGGAGGTTGAAAAAGCATTATCAACAGTATAAAAAGTAGCTGGCTCTTCCACCAAAAAGTCTTCATCAGATTCGCATCCCATTAAGCTCAGAAATACAACAAATATTCCAGCGCTTATATATTTTAATTTATTCATAATCTAAATTTTAACAGTTTAAGTTAGAAACTAATGTTTGCACCAACAGAATAGGTTGACATTACCGGAAAAGTGTTAGAGGTATAAGTAGCACCTGTTTCAGGATCGCCGCCTTCCCAATTGGTAAATGTTGCTACGTTTTTAGCAGATAAGAAAACCTTTAAGGATTTTATTTTTGAAGCGGTTACCCACGGTTGTTTGAAAGTGTATGAAAGCGAGATATCCTGAACGCGTACAAAACCTCTTGACTGTAAACCTTTAAATCGACCATCGCCCGTAAAGGTAGCAGCAGGATAAACGTTGCTGCTATTTTCCGAAGTCCAATATGGCTTATAGGTCATATTTGAATTAAAACGGTCAGCACCAGTCAAATAGGCTGCCGTATTTGATTTCATATAATAACCGTTTCCTCCAAAAGTTCCGGCTAGCATCACATAAAATTCAAGGTTTTTGTACGAAACACTATTACTCATATTTAAACGGAAATTTGCTCCCGTATAACCCAAAATTTTACGGTCGTCAGTAGTAATTCCATCAACACCATCTAGGTCTTTATATTTAGGATTACCCGCAATTGCACCTGTAGCCTCAATATATTCGAGATCATCTTCCTGTACGATTCCATCCTGTTCGTAACCATAAATAACGCCGAGTGATTCTCCAATAAACAGACCGTTTGAAATATCGTCGTCTTCAACACCATCGCCGTCGTTGTCTTCGCCATAAAGCTCAACCAGCTTATTTTTATTTTTCCAGAACGTAAGGCTTGTTGACCATTGTAAATCGCTTTTTTTAATGTTTACAGTTCGAAGCGTTACATCAATACCTTTGTTATTTACTTTTCCCATTGAATCGTAAATGGTTTTAAAACCAGTCATTACCGGAATACTTCTGTTAAAAATTTGATCAGTAGTATTTGAAACATACATATCAACATCGAGAAATACACGGTTATTTAACCAAGCCGATTCAAAACCAAAATTTACCGCCTCAGTACTTTCCCATCCAAGCTCCTGGTTACCAAGGGTACTTTGGTACATACCATAATTAATTACTCCTTCTTCATCGCCCCACTCATAACGGACACCACTGGAATTCCCGTTTTTAACCTGCGACAAGGTAGTATATGGATCAATTCCCTGGTTACCGTTTTGTCCCCAGGAAGCTTTTAATTTTAATTGATCTAACACCTCAATATTCGACATAAAACCTTCGTTAGATATCTTCCAGGCCAAACCTACTGCACCAAAATTACCCCATTTTTTCTCGGCTCCAAATACCGATGCACCATCGCGACGGTAAGAGCTGGTTACAAAATACTTGTCGTTAAACGAGTAGTTAAAACGTCCCAAATAACCAATATTCGATCGTTCTATTTCGTTTAGGTTTACTTTCTGAACGGTTGCTTTATGCAATCCTCCAAGTCCCAACGATGTATTTCCATTATCGGAGAAGTCGCTTCCGGTTGTGTTAATATACTTATATAATTTGTGATCGCGCGTTGCAACAGCCGTTACATCAATACTATGATTACCAAATGATTTTTTATAATTAAGAATATTATCGAAAACATAACTGGTAGTAGTTCCCCTGGCAATATTTCCATTTGCTTTTGAAAGGTATCCAACCATAACCGCAGGATCGTAGCGCTCTTCTCCCTCACCTTCAGCCACATAATAACTCTCGTAATAAAAATTTTCCGACTGATTTTCCGACTGATTAGTAATATAATTAATACGATAGCTTAGTCCTTTAATCCACGGAATATCGATGTTTGCAAAAGTATTTAAACGGTAACTTTGCGTAATATTTACATTTTCGCGCGTACCATCGTTAACACCCCAAAGTGGATTAACTCCCGATTGGGTATATGGATATTTTTCTAAATCACCTTGGTCATTACGGTACATAACTCCATAAGGAGACATGGTTTGGGCCGAGCTAAGACTAGCTGCAAAACCTGAATAATCGCGACGCGAGTAACTACCGTCCACACCAAATTTTAACCAACTGGTAATATCGGTATTCACTTTACCTACAATAGAAATACGTTCGAAATCGTCGCCAACAACCACACCTTTGTTGTTATTATACGACGACGACAAATAATAATTTAGTCCTTCTCCCGCTCCGGAAATGGCTAACTGATAGTCTTCAATTACCCCAACTCTGGTTACATCATCTAACCACACCCTTTCAGAACCGTCTTCATAATTTTGCAATTCACCTGTTTCCATCCAACTGGTAGTTCCTTCTTCAAAACCATTTCGGGCATTAACAGCATCAATCCATTGCTCACCATTCATCATTACCGGCCTGTCTTGCCATGTTTGAAGAGACGTTGAAGTATTTAATGTGATGACAGGCTTTTTCGAACTTCCTCGTTTGGTGGTAATCGCAATAACTCCATTGGCCGAACGCGAACCATAAACCGCTGCAGAAACTGCATCTTTTAAAATATCGTAACTGGCAATATCATTGGGGTTAATATCACTTAGACTTCCTAAATAAACAACACCATCTAATACGATTAATGGGTCGTTAGTACCACTTATCGAATTCTGACCACGGATTAACATGGAAGGTTCGTCGCCAGCTGAATTAGAAGCGCCTATATTTAATCCGGTTATAGTTCCTTTTAACGATTCCAATGCATTTAAGTTTGCAATATTGGCCACTGCGGAATTTTCCAGTTTTAACGAGCTTACCGAACCGGTAAAATCTTTACGTTTAACCGTACCGTAACCAACTACAACTACTTCATCAAGTCCCATAGTTTCATCTTGCATGGTAACATTAAATACCCTTTGACTACCAACAATAATTTCTTGCGAAGTCATTCCAACAAATGAAAAAACCAAAACAGTTTCGCCCGTTACATTTGGGAGTGAAAAGTTACCATCAATATCTGTTATAGTGCCCGTAAGGGATCCTTTCACAAGTACACTCACTCCGGGAATAGGCTCTCCTTGACTATCCACTACACTTCCTGAAACTGTTTTTTGCTGTTGCTGAAACATTTCAGATCCAAAGTCAGATTTTTCAGTTGTTAAAATAATAAGTCGGTCTTTGACCTGATGCTTAACATCAGTATCCGCAAACACCTCAGTTAAAATGGTATTAATGGATTTTTCTTTGGCATCTACATCTACTTTTCGCTCAACATCAACCAACTTTTGGTTAAAAAGAAAGTAAAATTCACTGTTGTCCTCAATTTCATCAAGAACATCAATAACCCTGGCATTATCCATTTTCAGCGTCAGCCTTGTCTGTTGCGAATATCCTGAACTCGCCCAAATATTGGAGAGAACAAGAAAAAGAAAGAAAATACTCAATCTCATAATTTTCCACATTTTAGTTTCCATGCCATAATTAATGGCACTCACAATCCACTTTTTTTTCATAAATTTGAATCATTAAGTAGTTAAACAATAATAAGTAATTCACACTGCTTGATAGTGCAGGAGAGTGCTGGTAACGCTCTCCTGTTTTTATTTAAAAGGCATTTAACCTTGATTTATCTATACTAATTATCACTTTTCTCTTTTTATATATACCGTTGCTTTTCTTTTCACGCGCTTGCTCTTTATAACTAATTGGAGCGGTTAAAGCCAGTAGTTTCAATACCTGCTCTACCGGCTCATCAATAAAGGTAGCTCTGAATGCATATTTTAATAATTCCGGATCCCGAATTTCAATGTCGATATTATACCACCTGGACAATCGATCAGCTACTTGCTGCATGTTTTCATTGCGAAATGCCAATTTTCCTTCAGTCCATGAAATATATTGATTGGCCTCCACCTGATATTTATTATAAAGTTTGGTATTGGTGTCTATAACCAGTTTCTGGTTTGGTTGAAGGGTTTCCAATTTTTCGCCCTGATGTGAATAAACCTCAACTTTACCTTCTAAAAGTATTATTTCCTCTATACTTCCATTTTCGTAGGCAACAACATTAAATTGGGTGCCTAACACTTTGGTTTTCTGATTGGGTGTATTAACAATAAATGGTTTTTTAGTATTACGTACTACATCAAAGTAGGCTTCTCCTACTAATTTTACCTTTCGAGTGTTAGCAAAAACAACCGGATAGGTTAAAGTTGAACCACTATTTAAAAAACCGGTGGTTCCATCGGGAAGCTGAAATTTGGTGCGCACTCCCATTGGACATTGAATCTCTGCATACGAATCAATGCCTTTAGAGCCCGATTGAATAAAATAATAACTTAAAAATGCGATCAAGAGAGGCATGATCAAAATGGCAGCTACCCGTTGAAAAGTATTCCACCATTTTACCTTATTCAATTTACTGTCTTCATTCAGTCGAATTGTATGATGTATTTGATTAAGAATAAACGGAAGTTTTTGGTAAGGAACTTGCTCCGATTCAGATAGCGCTTTCCAATCGTCAGATAGAAATTGCTGCGCCATATTGTTTTTTTTGTCGGCCAGTTGCTCTGAAAGTTCGATCTCTTCTTTCAGGGTTATTTTGCCATCAAAATATTTTGTTAATATATTTTGGAATCGCTCACTCATAACTTATCATTATACAAATCGTTTATATTAATTTAAATAAACCGATATTCTCACAGCCGGTATATCTAATATAAGTTCAAGTCCATTTTCTCATGGGTAATTTTAAGTTTTTTTTACAAAAAAAAACAAACAACTCATTTACAGACGTATAAAATCACACATTTACTGCCATCTTTACGTAATCCCAATTTCGCTTTACTGTTGGCATTAAATAATTTTAGCGATATCATTTGCTCTGGAAAAATACAGTGCTATTGTTTCTACTGTAGCCTTAGTAAATAAATAAAATGGCAAAAAGCAACAAGGAGGCGTTTTCGTTTTTCAATCTGGAACGAACATAGCGAAGCGCTTCAGAAACCTGATTATCAACTGTTCCAGGTGTAATATTCAACTCGGCCGCAATTTGTTTTGAATTTTTACCCTCCAATTTGCTTTTCATAAAGATCTCACGCTTTCTGGCTGGCATTTCTTCAATAATTTGCTTTACTTCCTGAAGAACAGATTCGTAATTATTTTCAATATCCGGGTTATCCACCAGTTCCGTTTCATACTTAAGACTTTCGACGTAACGGAGATAAACAGCTTTTTTATTGAAGTATGCTCTGATTTTGTTTAAGGCAATGGTAAAAAGGTAAGATTTGAAGGAAAGTTCTGAATTTAAAGAATGGCGGTTTTCCCAAACTGTTATAAAAACATCTTGAACCAATTCTTCTGCTTCATTCTCATTTTTGAAATATTTTAAAGCAAACCCAAATAGTTTTGGACTGTAAACCTCAAAAAGAGTATCAAATGCTGCCGAATAATTCTTTTTGAGCTTATTAACCAATTCGTAATCGGATTGATGTTCGTTTATCGCCATTAAAATTTAAATTTTGTACAAATATATGAAAGAAATTAAAAATATTTTTCAACAGTTATAAAATCAACAGGTACCATACCTGAACCTAACTATTACAACTGCCAGCAAAAACTGCGACCATTTTGAAACAACAACTTGTTTATTAAAAATATGATTTTTGTTGATTCGCACATTTAGTGCATGTATGCCATAAAAATTATTGAGCGATGGGTAAGTTTCCGGATATTGATCATATATATATTGTTCTTGTAAATTAAATATTAGCGGTATAAAATTAACAAGCTAATGCGCCAATCACAGAATAACAGTCATGCCTGTTATACAATTGTACTTTACAAAAAAGTAAAAAAGGACAATACCCTCTGCCTCCTATCATCTTCATGAACAATAAATAATTCGCTTCGGAATATAAGTTCAATCGCTAAGGTTGACTTATTTCATAGTTATCGGGTTTAATAATCATCACTTTTGTATTCAACGCATAACCTCTTCCGTAATAAACAAAAACGGAATTCAATTATTTTCTTGCTATGATTAACGAACAATTGATTAACCCGCAAAGTATAGTGGTGGTTGGAGGGTCGAACGATTTACACAAGCCCGGCGGTAAGATCCTCCATAATATCCTGGAATGTTACAGGGGCGAAATTTCGGTGCTCAACCCCAAACAAGAAATTGTTCAAGGTGTAAAATCGTGCAAGGAAATCAAAGATTTGCCCGAAATTGTTGACCTGGCCGTTATTGCTATTGCTGCCAGGTTTTGTCCCGCAACGGTAAAAACCCTGGCCCGGGAAAAAAACACGAAAGCATTCATCATTATTTCCGCCGGATTTGGCGAGGAAAACGAGGAAGGTGCAAAATATGAAAAAGAAATTGTAGAAGCAGTTAACGAAGCAGGAGGTTGTTTGATTGGTCCAAACTGCATAGGCGTTATCAACCATCACCATCATAGCATTTTTACCGAACCCATTCCGATGCTGGATCCCAGTGGGGCCGACTTTATTTCCGGTTCGGGTGCCACGGCCGTGTTTATATTGGAAACCGGTGTTGGACTAGGTCTTAAATTTAACAGCATAATTTCGGTGGGCAACAGCGCCCAAACCGGCGTTGAAGATGTTTTGGCATATTTGGATGATACTTTTGATCCGGACAAGAGCTCGAAAATAAAATTGCTGTATATCGAAAGCATCAAAGATCCGGACAAACTTTTGCGCCATGCCAATTCGTTGATAAACAAAGGTTGTAAGATTGCAGCCATTAAATCAGGAACATCCGAGGCGGGCATGAGAGCTGCCCAGAGCCATACCGGTGCCCTGGCCAGCTCCGACATGGTTGTGGATGCATTATTTAAAAAAGCCGGCATTATCCGTTGCCACGGTCGTATGGAATTAGCCACGGTCGCCGCCGTTTTCATGGCCAAAGAACTTAAAGGTGAAAACATGGCCGTCATTACACATGCCGGCGGCCCGGCAGTAATGCTTACCGATTCGCTCTCGCAGGGAGGCATTAAAATCCCCGCCATTGAAGGCCCCAAAGCAGAACAGTTGCAAGCAAAACTTTACGAAGGGTCAAGCGTAAGTAACCCCATCGACTTTCTGGCAACAGGAACAGCCGAGCAACTGGGCATTATTATAGATGCTTGCGAAAAGGATTTTGACCATATCGATGCCATGGCCGTGATCTTTGGCAGTCCGGGACTTTTCCCTGTTCGCGAGGTATACGAGGTGCTGCACCAAAAAATGAGGACGTGCCGGAAACCTATTTATCCTATATTGCCATCGGTCGTGAATGCCGATGACGACATAAAATATTTCCAGTCAAAGGGCAACATTAACTTCCCCGACGAGGTGAATCTGGGACATGCCTTATCCAAAGTACACAATGCCGTCAAGCCTGCCAGTGCGTCTATTCAGATGAAAGGTGTGGACATACCCAAGATTAGGTCTCTTATTGCAGGTTTCGAGAATGGATATTTAAAGCCCAAACAAATCCAGGCCCTATTGCATGCCGCAAACATTCCTATGGTGAAGGAACTTTTTATTCGTGACGAAAAAGATTTATCATCAAAAATAAATGATATTGAATACCCTGTGGTGATGAAGGTTGTTGGCCCTGTTCATAAAACCGACGTAGATGGTGTTTCGTTAAATATATCAGGCCCAAAGTTTTTCCAAAGCGAGTTTAAACGCATGACCCACATTAAAGGATTTGAAGGAGTTATCGTTCAGCCTATGCTCAAAGGAACTGAGCTGTTTATCGGCGCTAAATACGAGCCTACTTTTGGCCATGTGGTTTTATGTGGCTTGGGCGGTATTTTCGTTGAAGTTTTAAAAGATATTTCTTCGGGATTGGCCCCACTTTCCAAAGAAGAAGCTTTAGGGATGATCAACGATCTGAAAAGCAAAAAAATTCTGGAGGGGATACGCGGTCAGGAAGGCGTGGACATAGACGGATTTGCCGACATCCTTGTTCGCCTTTCCACCATGCTCCGTTTTGCTACTGAGATAAAAGAACTGGACTTGAATCCGTTGATGGGTTCTAAAGACCAGATTATTGCAGTAGATGCCAGAGTGAGAATAGAGAAATAAAGCAGTCTCTGGTCAACCGCCATAGCTTATTCGCTCATACTAAAATGAAATATCATTTAATTTTGGAGGTAATGCACGTTTGATTAACAGCTTATTTAAGTTTTAACACAGAAATTCGAAGGGCAACCTCTATTTGATTATACCATACACCTTTAACAGATAATGCATCAATCCTCTGTGTTAAAAAACAACACTTCGTTTAGCTCTCTTAAATCCCTGACGGTTTGCCGTTTGAAAAAAATCGGCAATTTTGGCCATTAGCAGATAAGAAGTCTCTCACCTATTATCCCTTTCTTCAAACAGGCGGGTAAAATCTAACGATCTATTAAAAAACTATTCACTAAAACGATCAAACAACTTATAAAACTTCTTGGGCGGATTAACTTCTACCTTTAATGTTTCTTGTGTAAAAGGGTGAACAAACTCTAAAGAGTGCGAATGCAAATAAAGTCCTTTCCCCTTCAAAACCTTACCCTCTTCACCGTATGGTGCATCACCCAAAATAGGATGACCGATGTACGACAGATGAATCCGTAACTGATGGCGCCGTCCTGTAAATAATGTAAGCTCCACCAAATTTAAACATCCAAACCTTTCACTTGCTTCCGAAGCGATCACTTTGTACACTGATTTGGCCGGCTTCCCATCCACTTCCTTGTTAATTTCACCTTGTTCCGGTTGCTCGCCAATAGTTACCGCCAGGTATTTCTTAACGATTCTCCGCTCTTCAAACAATTTGTTCAGAAGCATAACCGCTTGCTGTGTTTTTCCAATCAAAACAGCACCACTGGTAGGATAATCCAGACGGTGGATGGGTTCCGGTCGTGACAGTGCATCAGGTTTCGAGCTCCTTTTTAATACCGAAGCAAGACCGTTTTCCAATGTTCGATGCTTGTTGCCACTCACGATAAGTCCTGCAGGTTTGTCTACCACAGCCATATAATCATCCTCGTAACCCACTTTCATATCAAGTTTTATTGCAGGAGATACTTTTTTATTCCCGTCTTCTAAAAGAATCAGCGTTTCTCCACCACAAACAAAATCTCCCGTATATCCCTGCTTTCCATTTATGGTTACCAAGCCTTGTTTGATCGCTTTTTTAGTAGCCTTGTTTGATGGAAGACTTTTAAAAACCCCAGGCGCATAATCCGATAACCTTGCTCTTTCGGGCAATGGCGGAACGATAAATGTTTCGAGAATGGTTTGAGACTCTTTTCTAATCATATTGCAAAATAACAAATAATCATCGCTTATCTTACTCTATATTGCTTTAATATCTCGGTGCTCATGAGAAATGTTCTTGTTTTTCTGCATATAAAAGTAGATTTTTGATAAGAACGCATGGAGAACCGCTCTCCACAAACATATTTTTCAGCAAATAAATTAACTAACTCGTAAAAAACATCTTCATGAGTAAAATCGGCATTTTTTATGGCCCCGCAAAAGGGAACGTGGCCAAGGTGGCAACTATATTAGCAGACCAATTGGGTGAAGACACAACCGATCTTATTCCGATTAAAAACTGTGATCCATCGGCATTGGAAACCTATGACAAATTAATATTCGGTATTTCAACACTAGGAAGAACCAATTGGGATTCGGAGCACGAAGACGACGATTGGGATGTTTTCTTTACCCATCTGAAAGAAGTATCCTGGAAAGATAAGCAGGTGGCCATCTATGGCCTTGGCGACCAAATAAACTACCCCGACCATTTTGTGGATGCTATAGCTTGGCTGTATGAACGACTGAAAGCTTTAAACGTAGATGTTGTAGGACAGGTTGCTGACAAAGGTTATCAGTATAACGATTCCGAAGCTATTTTGGATGGTGAATTTATCGGTTTACCATTGGATGAGGATAACGAACCTGAAAAAACCTTAGAAAGAGTTCAAAACTGGTTGACCATGCTAAAAAAAGAAGGATTTTAAAAACATGGAGGATCCGTGTTATTGAATGTTCGAAATATTACTATTATAGTGGTTGGAACAATAAAAGGTAATATCCTTGTTCGCTCCCACTTTTGCCATATAAAATCGTTGTTAACAACTTAACAAAATTTACCATGATACTCGAAAGCCCCACCGTCGTCGATAAGCAAATTGTTGAAACAGCAGTAAGAGAGGAAAATATTGAAGATCTAGGAAAGGCTACAATACGCGAGGTGGTTAGCATTGTTAACAGAATTGAGGAACGCAGCCATACACAGTTTATCCGGATGGAAATGGGCGTGCCCAGCCTTCCACCTTCCCCGGTTGGCGTGCAAGCCGAAATAGATGCCCTAAAACAAGGGGTGGCTTCAAAATACCCCATGCTCGAGGGCATCAAACCGTTTAAGCAACAGGCCAGTCGTTTTGTAAAAGCATTTATGGGTATTGATATCCCGGCCGAAAGCTGTATTCCAACGGTGGGATCCATGCAGGCCAGCTTTGCCCTCTTTATGGCTATTACTAATCTTGATAAAAAAAAGGATACCATATTATTTATTGACCCCGGTTTTCCGGTACAAAAGATTCAACTCCATGTTTTGGGCATAAAACACCAAACATTCGATGTATTCGATTTCCGTGGCGACCGATTAAAAGAGAAACTCGAAAGCTACCTGTTCAAAGGAAACATTGCAGGTATCGTTTATTCAAACCCCAATAATCCAACCTGGATTTGTCTTCATGAAGACGAGTTGGAAGTCATCGGAAAGCTTGCCAACCAATACGATACCATAATCATAGAGGATCTCGCCTACTTTGGTATGGATTTCAGACAGGATATTTCAGTCCCGTTTCAACCACCTTATCAACCCACCGTAGCAAAATATACCGACAACTATGCATTGCTTATTTCCAGTTCCAAAGCCTTTAGTTATGCAGGTCAGCGACTTGGAACACTTTGCATATCGCACCAACTGTTCAAAACTTATTTTGAATCATTAAAAATAAGGTTTGGAGAAGGTAATTTTGGGCGAGTTATTGTTGGAAGATTACTATATTCGCTGTCCGCAGGAGCTAGTCACTCCGCGCAGTATGCCATAGCAGCCATATACAAAGCGGCTTGCGATGGAACATACAATTATTTAGAAGAGGTAAAAGAATACGGTATTAGGGCTAAGTTGATGAAAGAACTGTTTATCAAATATGGTTTTTCCATTGTTTACAGCAAAGACATTGACGAACCTATTGCCGACGGTTTTTATTTTACAATATCTTATCCGGGTATGATGGGTGGTGAACTACTCGAGAAACTTTTATATTTTGGGATAAGCGCTATTGCATTAGCTAATACCGGCAGCAAAATACAAGGCCTTAGGGCCTGTGTTTCGCAAACAGAACAAAGCAGGTTTGTGGAATTGGAAAAAAGGTTACAAATGTTCCAACAAAGCTGTTCACTGCACTACGGAAAGGAAAAAAAATAGTAGTTTCTTATTAAAGAAATGCCGATTGATTGGGATTGTAAATGGATACATCCCTGCATTGTTGCGCTCTGCAATAATTCAGAACTTTTGCATGATTCCCATCATAAGAATAAATGGCATATTTACATAAATTGCAAGTAAATTATAAAAACGTTCAAAATTATGGCTAAAGCTAAAGGAGCGATTGTTGTTGATAACGTAAAGTGCAAAGGCTGTGAACTTTGCATGGTTGCCTGCCCTACAAACGCAATAGAAATGGCAAAGGATGTCAACGGTAAGGGCTATCATTATGCCCAACTGGGAACCCCCGAAGCGTGCATTGGCTGCGCCAATTGTGCAGCAGTTTGTCCGGACAGTTGCATAACGGTGTATAGAGTCAAAGATTAAAACGAAAGACCAGTCTTTCAAACAAAGAAACGCAATCCACTCAACCCGGATTGACATTAATTTCAATCGCTATTCAAGAAATTAGTTAGAAATGAAAGAAGTAAAATTAATGAAAGGCAATGAAGCCATTGCCCACGCAGCCATACGATGTGGTGCCGATGGATATTTCGGATATCCTATCACTCCGCAAAGTGAAATTATGGAAACATTAATGGCCGAACAACCCTGGAACTCCACGGGAATGGTAGTGCTCCAGGCCGAAAGTGAAATAGCATCTATTAACATGGTTTATGGCGGTGCCGGATGTGGAAAAAAAGTAATGACCTCTTCATCGAGCCCGGGCGTAAGCTTAATGCAGGAAGGGCTCACATATATGGCAGGAGCCGAACTTCCTTGTGTTGTTGTTAACGTTGTGAGAGGAGGCCCGGGGTTAGGAACGATACAACCTGCTCAATCAGACTACTTTCAATCCGTTAAAGGCGGTGGACATGGTGATTATAAATTAATTACCCTGGCTCCGGCATCCGTTCAGGAAATGGCAGATTTTGTGGAAGATGCTTTTGATTTGGCATTCAAATACAGAAACCCGGTTATGATCCTTTCTGATGGTGCGATTGGCCAAATGATGGAAAAAGTGGAGTTAAAACCCCAAAAGCCTCGAATGACTGAAGAAGAACTTATTGAAAAATATGGGGATTGGGCCACTACCGGAAAAACAAAAAACAGAAAACGTAACATTATCACATCTGTAGAACTTGCTTCCGAAGAAATGGAACGATTCAACCACAAACTTCAGGATAAATATAAAAAAGTGGAGGAAAACGAAGTTCGTTACGAGACGTACATGTGCGATGACGCCGAGTATTTACTCGTAGCCTACGGTTCAAGTGCCCGCATCTGTCAAAAATCGGTTCAGATAGCCCGCGAAAAAGGCATTAAAGTAGGGTTGCTTCGTCCAATCACCTTATTCCCTTTCCCCGTAAAACCCATTCAGGAAATAGCCCAACACGTAAAAGGCGTTTTAAGTGTTGAAATGAGTGCCGGTCAGATGGTAGAAGATGTTAGATTAGCAATTAACGGTTCAGTAAAAGTGGAGCACTTTGGTCGCTATGGAGGTATCATTCCTTCGCCGGGTGAAGTTGTAACAGCGCTTGAATCAAACTTTATAGGAGAATAGCCATGGATATTAAAGAGATCATAAAAGAAGAAAACATAGTATACAAAAAGAGTGTGGTTCTTACCGATAAGGACACCCACTATTGCCCGGGATGTACACATGGCGTGGTGCACAGAATCATAGCCGAACTCATCGAAGAAATGGGCATTCAGGAAACTACTATTGGCATTGCGCCTGTGGGATGTTCCGTTTTTGCTTACGATTATATCGATATCGATTGGCAGGAAGCAGCACACGGACGGGCTCCGGCTTTGGCCACTGCTGTTAAAAGGCTTATGCCCGAAAAAAATGTTTTTTCTTACCAGGGCGATGGCGACCTGGCGGCTATCGGAACGGCTGAGACTATTCATGCCTGCAACCGCGGCGAAAATATCGTGATGGTTTTTATCAACAACGGTATTTATGGTATGACCGGTGGTCAGATGGCACCAACTACCCTTCCCGGCATGAAAGCATCTACCTGTCCAACAGGCCGGGAGACCAAACATGATGGACACCCTTTAAAAATTACCGAACTAATCGCCCAGCTGCCGGGAACATGCTTTGTGACCCGTCAGGCTGCCCATACCCCAGCCGCTGTGCGCAAAACAAAGAAGGCTATTAAAAAAGCTTTCGAAAACCAAATGCAAAACAAAGGAACCTCATTTGTCGAGGTAGTTTCGACCTGTAACTCCGGCTGGAAAATGACCCCTGCCAAAGCGAACAAATGGATGGAGGAAAACATGTTCCCATTTTATCCGTTAGGAGATATGAAAGACGAATAAACGAGATTTATTACTTGTTGAACATATTTGTGTTCAATACTAAAATAAATAAAATGACAGAAGAAATAATTATAGCCGGCTTTGGTGGACAAGGCGTACTTTCCATGGGTAAAATTTTAGCCTATTCCGGTGTTATGCACGATATGGAAGTAAGCTGGATGCCCTCCTACGGACCCGAAATGCGCGGTGGCACGGCCAATGTTACCGTTATTTTGAGCGATGAAAAAATCAGCTCTCCCATATTACACGAGTTCGACACCGCCATCATCCTGAACCAACAATCCATGGATAAATTTGAGGCCCAAATTAAACCTGGGGGAACATTAATTTACGATGGCAATGGAATCACCCATCACCCAACACGCAAAGACATCAAAATTTTCCGGGTGGATGCAACCGAAGAAGCAGCCCGAATGCGCTCAGCAAAAACATTTAATATGATTGTTTTGGGCGGATACTTAAAAGTGAAACCCGTAGTGAAAATGGAAAATGTAATCAATGGACTCAAAAAATCATTACCCGGACGCCACCATCATTTAATACCGATGAACGAAAAGGCCATCAACAGGGGAATGGAAATTATACATCCGGTGGAGGTTGAAGTATAAGATTTCAATCTAGTTGAAGATATCAAGCCGGCTGTAATCTATACCGCCGGCTTTTTTGTTCTGTGATTAACCCGCAAGTAGGTATTATAAAATCTATTGCACATTAAAATGGCTTCAACACAAGACACTTCGTGACGCCTCTTCATCTCACCAGAACGATGAAAACCCAGTAAGGTTTCCCTTACCATATTCATGACGAAGTTCTAATGCTTAATCCTGAATTAACATGGATCTGTCAATAGGAATTTGAAAAATTCCCCTATGTCAGCAGGCATAAACCATATCGAATTAACATTTTTAAAAAGTCAAACGGCAATTTGGGGATGAATTGTGCGGGTTAAACCCAGTAAATCCCACGGATTAATGGCCACGCTAATTTTTTTTTGTTTTTATATTGTATAAAATAATATTTTTCTATCTTTGCATCGCCTTAGAAAAAAGGCGTCATGAATGGTCTTGTAGCTCAGTTGGATAGAGCAACAGCCTTCTAAGCTGTGGGTCGCAGGTTCGAATCCTGCCAGGATCACTTTTAAAGAAAAAAAAAGAAACTAAAAGCCTGTAAATCGTACGATTTACAGGCTTTTTCTGTTTTTTATTAAATCATTATAAAACCTAACAGGACTAATGGAACATGCTCATTATCGCCTTTCGGAGAAGCCAGATTTTTAAAGTACGTTATCTGCCGATTTAACCAGTCAAATGAATTGGTTTCCTGCAATGGCCAAACCTAACGGTATTGTTCTCCCCCCCGATAGGAAAATGGATGGCAAAAACACTTCTGATATGATTACAACCCGCAATATGTATCAGAGAATATATTACACTTTAAAATAGCTTCAAAACAATACACTTCATTACCTTACTTCATCTTGCAGCAACGAAGCTATGCCTCGTTTCAGTACAGCCTTGTTTTATTGTCCTTTTAAAGTTCATGACCAGGTATAAGGTATTAGCCGGGTTTAACACAGAAAAAAGAAGGGATATAACCCGGGTATTTACATACTTAAGTGTATTTTTAAAAAAAATTACATAAGGATATAAATCAATGGAAAAAGTAGCCTTGTTAACAGGTGCCTCAAAAGGAATTGGCAAAACAATCGCAATTCAACTTGCCAGGATTGGTTATCATATGCTTATCGTGGGACGTAACCGCGATCAACTTCTCCAAACACAAAGCGAGGTTGAAAAATACCCTATTAAGTGTTCGATATTGGAGGCAGATCTTTTAACGGCGGATGCCCCGTTATTGATAATTCGTGAAGTAATTCGTGTTTTCGGGAAGCTTGATGTGGTGATAAACAATGCCGGTGTTGCCAATGCATTACCTATCAAAGAAACTTCGGTTGAAATATGGGATAAAATCTTTTCCGTTAATGCACGGGCGCCTTTTTTTATTTGCAAAGAAGCCATTCCCTATTTAAAAGAAAGCCCAAAACCCATTATTATAAATATCGGTTCGGTCGTCGACTTCAAAGGTTACGTTAATCAATCTGTCTATGCTTCATCCAAACATGCATTGGCGGGCTTTACAAAAGTATTGGCAAAGGAAGTACAAGACGATGGTATTCTTGTGCATCTTATTTCCCCGGGAGGTGTAAACACCGAGATGGTGCGCGAAATGCGTCCTGATATTGATACCAATAACCTCATTCAACCGGAAGAAATTGCCGAACTTATCGAATTCCTACTCACCCGAAAAGGTAAAGGTACCATTGATCATCTCTATATTCGAAGACAAAGCGGCTTGGCTTTCGATTAAGCCAGGCTTTATTAAATATACTAACATCATCATAGGGGTACAAACCCTTAAACCTGCCAAAAACACGGTAAGGAAAGGACCATACCACTCGAGACAAGAATCCAGATGATAGCCTCTTCAGAAGATGATATAGCCTAGGGAACTATCCAGAAAAGAATGGATGGCATTAGGCCCGTTGTTCCTTGTGGGGTGAAAGTGGGTGTAAATTTCCGGGTTACTTTTGAAAGAATGATGGACCGTATGGGGATAAAACAAAGAACTTACCCTAAAAAGAAAAAAGAGAAAGCAACCTTAGATCCCAGGTTTATTGAATCTATTTTAGAGTTGGCAACAAACTGAAAATCAAAACACATTACCACTTTGGTAACTTTTTTATTCTATTTGCGACAAACGAGTACAATGTGAGCGTAATAGTGAAAAAAACTCACGAGATTTTTGGGAAAAACAGGTTGAAGTAGCCTTGGCATTTAGATGTAATCTATTGACAATTTTGGGACGATCTTAAAATAGCGCATTGCCCCTGCTGCGGGACCGCAGGGGTCTGGGTAAACCATGGGATTTTCCATTTTGCGTATAAATTTTCTGCTGAAACCATATAGTCTGCAAAAAAACATTGCAGCATTTCCTGAAGCAAAAACAAAACCTTTTTATTAGAAATAAAAAAACTACAGGAAAGCCGCAATGTTAAGAGACCCGAAAATTGAATTTAATTGTTAGGAATGGGGCAAAACAGTTGTTTTACCAATATCTTAATTTACCCGGATTGTGCATTAGCGGTGTGTAACGAGCATTTTAAAAAACATAAAACAAGGAATTGCTGAGAGTAGCATGGTAACGCTTTGGTGAGTTGAAGCAACTCAGTGAAACACCTTGTTTTGATGTAGTTGATTTGCGTAACAGAATTTCTAATCCATATGGCGGGTTTAATAACCTGATACCTCTTGACTGATCAGATTATTTACAAACGCCCCGGCCAATGCTTGCGTTGCAAACTCAGGAACGGCCATAGGCAATCTTGTTTCACTGTCCACAAATACAACTTCCGAATTGCCCTTACTAACTATTTTATCCTCACCGTTCTTAATCTCGAACTCAAGGCAAAACCTAATTTTGGGCAACGCTCTCACCGTGGTTGTTATGGTTAATTCCTCATCATATTTAGCAGGCGTTTTATATTCTATGTTAAAGGAAATAACAGGTAACATATATCCTTTATTCTCCAGTTCATCATCGTGCAAGCCATATTTGCGCATCAATTCCGTACGTGCCTGATGACAATACGTCACATGGTTGGCATGGTACACATAGCCCATTCTATCTACTTCGTTGTAACGAGGCCTTAACTTAAATTCATCTTTTATCATAATTGTTCCTCTTTTTTTCCGTCCCGGATAACGGACTTTTGATCACCCTACAATCACTTGACATTCTTAAAAATGACCTGCAAGTTTATGATTCAATCCTACACACTCTTTTGTTTAATCTTTTCCCAAATTGTCTCCAGGCATTGAGCAATTTCCGATTGGCCATTGTATTCATTAATAGTTTTGGCTTCCACCATAGCCATCACCACCTCTTTGCTAAAAGGTATTTTGGCCAATACAGGAATTTGCTGGCTTTCGAAGAAATCTGCAATTACCTTGGCCATATCGTTGTTCACATCCGCTTTGTTGATGACTGCCAATATGGGCGTATCAAAGGACTGTACCAGTTCTACCAACCGTCTGGCATCGTAAAAACCAGACTTAGAGGGCTCAGCCACCAGTACCACCAGGTTGGTGCCCGAGAGCGCAGATATTGTTGAACAACCTATACCCGGAGGGCCATCATTAATAATAAAATCGGCTTTTGTATCAATGGCGATCTCCTTTGCTTTTTTTCGGATCGTAGAAACCAGCTTGCCCGAATTCTCTTCACCCGGTCCCATTTTCGCATGCACCATAGTACCAAACCGTGTTGACGACACAAACCAGCGATTGTTGGTACTCTGTTCCGATTCAATAGCATTGGCCGGGCAGATCCGCTCGCATAACCTACATCCTTCGCATTGAAATGGGTTAACTTCCGGATAGCCGCCTTCGTTGAGGTGAATAGCACCAAAACGACACTTATCCATGCAAAGATTGCATGGCAAGCAGATATCCTGACGAATACTGGCTTGCCATGCACCTTGATAAATATGTTCTTCCCGAACCTCCGGGGCAAGAATCAAATGTAAATCGGCAGCATCCACATCATTGTCGCACAATACTGCATTACCCGCCAGCGATGCCAACGCCGCTGTTACAGATGTTTTTCCGGTGCCGCCCTTACCGCTGAGTATGGTTATCTCTTTCATCCACCAGTATTCTAAATTTCAACTTTTCAACAATAGCATAAAATGCATCCGTTATTTCCTGAGGCATATCCTCATCTAAATTTCCTTGGGCATAAGTAGTCGCAAAAGCATCTACAAATGGAATTTCGCCTACCAGGTCAATATTGTTCTCCTCAATAAAATGGTAGATGTCGTCATTGCCCAATCCTGCTTTGTTTACTATCACGCCAAATTCTTTGTTAAGGTCATGCATGAGTTCAACGGTCAGTTTCAGGTCGTACAAACCAAAGGGCGTCGGTTCGGTTACCAACAAAACATAGTCACTGTTAACCGTAGTTTCTACCACAGAGCAACTGGTGCCCGGAGGCGCATCATAAATTGTTATTTCGGCTCCCGAAGGAACCTTTTTCTTCAATTCTTTGATGAGCATAGTTTGCATAGAAGAACCGATCCTCAGTCTACCTTCCATCACCCCTTCCCCTATCGATGTTTTAAAGTCGGATATCTTTCCGATCATCTGATCATATTCAGATATGGCACCCTGTTGGCAGGCCTCCAAACACGCGCCGCAAGAATGGCATAACGAAGGGTTCACTTCGGCAAACCGCGCTGTTGGCAATACCACAATCGCATTAAATGCGCAATATTCGGCACACGCTCTGCAAAAAGTACACTTTGTCACATCAATTTGCGGTATTTTCTGCAACACATCCTCTTCGCCTATCTTTTCCGCTTCCGGGAAAAAAATCACATCATTGGGTTCTTCTACGTCACAATCAACCAATTGCACAATTGCCTCAAATTCACGGGTCAACATCCGGTACAAGCTAACGGCAACGGTTGTTTTTCCTGTACCGCCCTTACCGCTTGCTATGGCAATTTTGTAATCCATTATCCTTGTTTTTTAATGACCAAATCACCCTCCGATACATCAAGCATTTGTGCGATGGGTTTACATTTGGCCGTCAGTAAAAAATATAATGTTGGATGTTTTGCCTGCATCAATCCTTCAAAATTGCCCTGACCTTTTGAAATAACCAGATCGGCGGAATGATAGGCTTTTATCAATTCAGGCGAGCAATGTTCCAATAAAGTCGACGGAGCATCATAACCATTTGAAATAACCTTACATAGCTGATCTATTCCTGTCTGCCTGGCATCAGCGAAGGTAACATCATTAATGACAGGCTGGCCCCGTACCACATAGGTAATATGGGGGTGCTGCATGGTTTCTATCAATAATTTGTCAAAAACTATTTCACCTGCATTATCGCCCAGATAAAGTATATGGCTCGATCGGGCAATATCCGAATGTAATTGTCGCACGTTATCTTCAGATAAATCTTTTTTTATCAGCTCATTAATCGATGCCTCAATATCATCGGGCGCGGTATGTGCCCCGTAATCGATAATATTACCGGCCATGGCCAGCTTTACCGCCGTGCGAAATGGATCTTCACTTTCCGACACATAGTTTTTCCAATACTCGTAATTGGAGAGCAAAACGGTATTAGCCCTTATTTTTTCTTCCCGATACAGACTTGCCACATTCATCTTGTCTTTTGCCAGACGTTGAATGTAGGTCGCAACATAGGGGTTCGGTAGGTGTGCATTTTCAGCCAATATTTTTTTGGCCTCTACCTGCAACGCTTCCGAAACTTCCAATGAAGGCTGAAACTTAGCGATCAGTTTATTCACTGACTTTAGATGACACCGGGAACATGCTTCCTCCATTTTTAATGGTCGCAATAATTAGCTGCAAAACTTAACGATTTACTTAAGAACCCATCTACCAAGCTCTTAGCATCCATTTTGGGAGCTCCTACAAATGCATTTACCTTGTTGGCATTAAACAACTGGATGGCCTTTTGCCCCATTCCTCCGGCAACAATGTCGGTTACGTTTCTTTCTGACAGCCACTTGGGCAATAAACCGGGCTCATGAGGAGGCGGAACTACTTTTTCTGCAGAAACCACTTCTCCATCCTTAACGGTAGCCAGATAAAAAAATTTACAATGCCCAAAATGAGCGTCTAAAACATCCTCGTTGTCCACAGGGACTGCTATTAAATGATTCATATTTACAATATTTAATTCTGCTTTTCAAACAGAATGAGGTAGCAGATTCTATTTATAAGGTGTACAAACAAAAACTACCATCTCATCCATTTAGCAAAACAATTATATTTTCAAATGCATATGGCGGGATAAAGCGGACTGCCCTCTTCACCATGCTTTTTTGCGTTTTAATAATTCCTAAAGAGCGATAGACAAGTGTCCCGTCACGCCTAATCTGACAGCCCAAGTATTGTTCTTTTAACTTAACCGTCATTTCAGACTTGACACGACATTAGTTTTTCATTTTACCAACAATATCATCAATGGTGAGGCCAGCGTTTTGCAGTACAACCATTTGAATATTAAACTTCTCCAAAAGTTCTTTGGCCTTAGGTCCAAAATCGCCGGACACAACCTTTTGTATTCCCAATTCGATTAATCTTTCCGCTACTTTTGTGCCTGCTCCATGACTGTCGTCTTTATTTACGTTTTCCAGAAATTCCGTATTACCACTATCTTGATCTAACACACAAAAGTACGCTGCCCTGCCAAATCGCATATCGAATGACGACATTAAGTTTTCTCCTGATGATGTAATTACTGTTTTCATTTTTATAGTATAAAGTATTCAAATTTAAAACCTAAAAAAGGCCTAAGACTCGATGTTCTGTTACTACTCCGCTTGCAATAATTCAATTTCGGGTGCCTTACAAATAGGACAATCTTTACTGACTACTGACGCCGGCATAGTAAATTTTGCGTTACACTTTACGCACATAAACCAGTTATCGAGTAAGGTGGCATTTCCAAAAACCGATTTTATCTCTTTCGATTCTACCAGGGCTACCGCTATTTTTCTCCGGGCACTTTCGTATATCCTCGCAAACGTTGCCCTGGAAACGCCCATTAAAACAGCCGCTTCGTTATGGTTCATCAAATCGTAATCGGCCAGTTTAATGGCTTCATATTCCTCGTACAACAAATCAATAGAACCCGTAGGTTTGCCTACCGTACCATAGGGTTTATACCCTTGGAATTTCGGTGGCGCTACCACCTTTCTTAATCTTTTTCTTCTTGGCATAATTTAAAAACTATCTCAGTAATGAGACTATTCTCGATACAAATATATTGAGAATATTCTCATTTAAAAATAATTTAACATTTATTGTTGATTTATTTCACTAGCCGCATTGATAATTTTCCTTATCCATCCAAGCCTATGCGGCAGTAGCTTTATTTAACTTACGAAACTCTTTAATCATGAAACACACACGCACTAACGCCGCCATGGTATCGGAAACCGGTGCCGAGAACCACACCCCGTTAAGTCCATAATAATTAGGGAGAATAAATAGAAGAGGTATTAAAAAAATAACCTGACGCAACAAGGATAAGAAAGCAGACACGCCTGCTTTGCCTATGGACTGGTAATAATTACCCATCACTATTTGAAAACCTATAAAAGGTAAAGCAAGTAAAAATATACGCAAACCTTTAATTCCTATCCTTAACAATTCTGCATCTTCATTATTAAACAATCTAATGATGGGAACCGGTAATACCTGGGCAATCACAAAACCAATCAAGGATATAACCGTTGCCGATACAATAGATACCAGCAATGTCTGCTTCACTCTTTTATATTTTTTAGCACCCACATTGAACCCTATAATCGGCTGATTGGCCATGGTAATAGCCATGATGGTCATCACCAACAGCATGGTAATACTGATAATTACGCCCATGGCACCGATGGCCATATCACTTCCGTATTTTATCAGTTGAATATTATATATTCCAAAAACAGCACTAGAAGCCAACTGCATACTAAAAGGAGCAAAGCCAATGCTAATAATATACCAAACAATATCGCCCTTGAGCTTAAGTCTGCAATTACGCAGTTTAATCACGGAACGCTTACTCTTAAAGTGGGCGATGACCCATACGGTCAGCACAACTTGAGAAAGAACCGTAGCGTATGCTGCCCCCTTCACCCCCATTTCAAGGTGAATAATAAAGATATAATCCAGTAAAATATTCAATCCGGCACTAATCAGCATCGAGATCATGGCAACATTAGCACTTCCTTCGGAACGGATTAAATTATTAAGGGCATATCCTAAGATATTAAAAATACTACCACCCAAAATAATATAGAGGTATTCCTTTGCATAATCATAGGTTTGTTGGTTGACGCCAAAAAATTGCAACAAGGGGTCACTGATCAAGAATCCAATGGCTGTAATTATCGCCGACACAACAATCATTAATATAAAAGCATTCCCCAAAACCTGCTCCGCTCTTTCAAAGTCCTTTTTACCCAGGTTAATAGATATCCGAACCCCGGCTCCCATGCCCACCATCATACCAAAAGCCATCATGATGATCATCACCGGAAATATGGCGCTTAAGCCGGCCAAAGCCAAGGCGCCAACTCCTTGCCCAATAAATATTCTATCTACAATATTGTATAACGAGTTGATAATTACCCCTGCAAAAGCTGGCAGAAAATATTTCCAAAGTAACTTCGGAACAGATTCAAACTCTAATTCCCGAATTCTCCCCTCCTGGCGCATGTATCCAAATTAGTTGTGAAAAACCTTATCAAAAAGGCGGTCAAAGGTAACAATACAATTTTTGCAAGCAGGAAAAAGATGGTTAAACATATTTAAAAAGTCTTTGCAAGAAAGACGTAAATACCCTGTTATCTATTCCGGAAAAATACGCCTCCTTTTTATGACGTTTTTTAATAATTGGCTTGCTTCACTTACTGATACGGCTTCTGCTTTCCCCTTAGCCCCGGTACCGGGTGAAGTACGGCTACGAAGCAACCGGGATAGGCACATTCTCCAAGTCTGCAAAAAGTAGACCGCTATTTGGGTTACCATGAGGTTACTTATTTTACCCTTGTCAACAAACCGCTTTGTACAATCACTACTATATCCGGTAAAAAAAAATCGCTTAACGAATAGGGGAAAATGCGCCCAGCAATGTCTTATATACAGTAACAGGAAGTCTAATTTAAATATAGGATCATGAAAAATTCAAATATTAATCTCCGTTTAGTAATGTTGCTTTCGATTTTCATCATGGTAGTAGGCATTGTACCCGCATCAATTTGCGCAGCTCCCATTTTTGAAGAGGAAGACATTATACCGGATACGCTTAATACGGTTCAGTACCGGGGTAAAATTATCGATAGCGATTCTCGCAACCCATTGGTTTTTGCCACACTGACTATCGATGGAACAAACTTTGCCACCGTATCCAATTCCGAGGGGTACTTTTTGCTTAAGGTTCCTAAAGATTTGCCTATTAGCACAAAGATAATGGTATCGTACCTGGGGTATAAAAGCAAACACATCGCACTTTCGGAATTAAAACCCGATAAAAACAGAATTGAACTCGATTTACTGTCTATCTCCCTTTCTGAGATAAATGTTGCACCTAAAGACGCCCACCAAATTATCCGGGAAGTGATTCACAACAAGCGAAACAACTATATGCAGCAGCCCGTACGAATGACTACTTTTTATCGTGAGACCATACAACGAAGACGATCTTATGTATCATTGACAGAGGCGGTTATCGACGTACACAAACAACCCTATTCCAATCATCGTTTGGATGGATTAAAACTTTATAAGGCACGTAAAGATGCTGATTATTCCAAAATGGATACCATCACTTTCAAATTACAAGGCGGTCCTTATTCCACATTGATGTTGGATATTATGAAAGATCCCTATAGTATCCTTACTGTTGAAGATTTGGATTATTACCATTTTAAGTTAGATAATATAACCAAGGTCGACAATAAAATTATATATGTCATCGACTTTAAACAAAAAGAATATATCGAAGACCCATTGTTTTATGGCAAATTGTATGTTGATGTAGAATCGATGGCGATCACCAGTGCCAATTACAGTATAAATATCGAAGACAAGAACAAGGCATCGGCTATGTTTATAAAACGCAAACCCGCCGGAGCCAGGGTATATCCGACCGAGGCAAGCTATTTGGTGAATTACCGTAAGCAGGACGGAAAGTATATGTACAGTTATTCCAGGGGTCAAATCACCTTTAAAATCAACTGGAAGAAAAAGTTCTTCAACACGTATTACACCTCAACCATCGAAATGGCTATGACCGATTGGAAAAGATCATTGGATAGGCCATACAAGGTGAACGAACGCATCAAGCACAATATTATATTGCATGATCATGTCGAGGGGTTTTCCGATCCTCAGTTTTGGGGCGATTATAATGTCATAGAACCTGAAGCTTCCATCGAGTCCGTGATTAAGAAAATTAAAAAGAGATTGGAAAAACGAGAAAAGTAATCCCTGCGATTATTCAGGCAGTAAATAAATATGAAGTAAATACAAGTCCCATCACAGCATGTCGCACAGATAATAACCATATAGACTGACAATACTGATCTGTTATTCCAAAACAACATGTAGGATGAGCCCCCAATAGAAACAATTCTCTTTGGGGGCTTTTTTGCAGGCGTATGATTTCCATTTGGCTACAACCACCTATCAATCCTCCCGGAACATAATCCTCGATCTGTCATTAAGAACCTGAAAAACACCTTAATATCAGCCGTATCGAGGAAATCCCGGTTTAGGACATCTCACATTGCTGTGTTGTAAGTGGAATTTAGGTTTGGAGCTTAAAAATGCCGGCAGTATTCAAGATAACCCGGTACACAAAATGAGGAAATGTGACGGTAACAAGCCAAAAAATTACGGCTTAGTGTATTGCATAACAACAGGTATTAATTAACTTCGCAGCCGAAAACGGCAATGAACGATATTGCCTCGGATTAATTATTAAAGACTTACGATATTGAAACTGATTGCAAAAACATTTCATGGGCTGGAAGAGGTTCTGGCTGAAGAGCTAAAGGAAATAGGAGCTCAGGAAGTCAAAGCGGTAAACAGGGCCGTTGAGTTTGAGGGAGACAAGGAAATTTTATACAAGGCCAACTTGCAGTTAAGAACGGCAATCAGAATTTTACTTCCTATTCATCATTTCACCGCCAAAAACGATCAGGAACTGTATGATGGCGTCAAAAAATTTGACTGGTCATCGATCATGAGCGTTAAGGAGACCTTGGCTATTGATCCGGTGGTTTTTTCGGAAGTATTTACGCATTCGCAATATGTGGCCCTGAAAATGAAGGATGCCATTGTCGATCAGTTTCGCGAAAAAGAAGGAAAAAGGCCTTCGGTAGACGTAGAGAACCCCAACATTCGTTTAGTGATACACCTGGCCAGGGAAAAGGCTACTATTTCGCTGGACAGTTCCGGTGATTCTTTGCACAAAAGAGGGTATCGAATGGGTCAGCACAAAGCGCCCCTGAATGAAGTATTGGCCGCAGGTATGGTGATGCTTTCAGGCTGGGACAAAAAAATGCCCCTGATTGATCCGATGTGCGGTTCCGGAACTATCTTGATGGAGGCGGTGATGTTCGCCAAAAACTATCCTCCTGGCCTGCATAAGAAATCCTTTGGATTCATGGGATGGAAAGATTACGATGAGACACTTTGGAATAAAGTAGTTGAAGAGGCAAAAGAAAATATTTCGCATCCTCGCTTAAGAATATTCGGAAGCGATGCCAATATAAAAGCCATTGATGTGGCAAGGGAATCTGCACTGCAATTCAGGTTTAACCGCGACATTAACTTTTCCGTTACTTCCTTTGAGCGCTTGGAACCCCAATACCCGAAAGGCATGATCATTATGAATCCGCCCTACGGAGAACGTTTGATGAAGGACAAAGATATTGTTGATTTTTATAGAATGATTGGAAATCAGCTAAAGAAAACTTTCACGGGATATGACGCATGGGTAATTACCTCGGATAAAGAGGCCTTGAAAAATGTGGGTTTAAAACCACTGGAGAAATTAAAACTTTTTAACGGCGGACTGGAATGTGGTTTCCACAAATTCAACCTTTACGACGGAACCATGAAGAAGATCATTAAGTTTAGATAATCGACCACGGCGATGGGTATAACCTTCCGCCATCCTTAAGAACAGTTGATCCTTCGGGATTACAATCCAAATAAACAAACAACTATACCATAAAACAACAGCCATCAAAAGCTAGCTTTTGATGGCTGTTGTTTTATATTTTAAATGCTTTTTATAATCTCTATTACAAAATCCGGGTAAAACGAAGGACCGTAGGTTAAAATACCTATTTATTGATCTCCCTGTCCCTAAATCCCAGCATATATAAAATAGCATCCAGCCCAATGGTGGATATGGAATTATCGGCCCCGGCCTTTACCTTTGGTTTCGCGTGAAAGGCAATCCCCAGTCCCGCAAGCTGTAACATGGGCAGGTCATTTGAACCATCACCCACAGCAATAACCTGATCCAGATGAATATCTTCCTTAAAAGCCAATAGTTTCAAAAGCTCAGCTTTACGCTTACCATCCACAATGTCGCCCACATGTTTCCCTGTTAACTTTCCTTTCTTAATCTCCAGTTCGTTGGAAAATACGTAATCAACACCCAGCTTAGCTTTCAGATAATTACCAAAATAGTTGAATCCGCCTGATAGAATAGCTGTTCTGTACCCATATTTATTCAAGGTCTTCATTAAACGCTCTGCACCTTCGGTAATGGGAAGGTTTTCGGCGACTTCCTTCATCACGCTCTCATTCAGCCCCTTAAGCAAAGATACTCTTTGCACAAAACTTTCGTTAAAATCGATTTCACCCCGCATGGCTGCTTCGGTAATCTTTTTCACCTTATCGCCAACACCAGCTTTTTCGGCCAGCTCGTCGATTACTTCAGCCTGAATAAGGGTAGAATCCATATCAAAACATACCAGGCGGCGGTTTCTGCGGAAGATATTGTCTTCCTGAAAAGCAATGTCCACACCAATTTTCCCGGAAAGCTCCATAAAGTCGCTTTTCATGATCTCCGCATCGATGGGTGTACCCCTTACCGAAAACTCAACCACGGCCTTATTATGTGTAGGTTCCGAGTTCAGATCAATCCTGCCGGACAGCCTGGTGATGGTATCAATATTTAATTGCTGCGAGGAGATAACCCGGGTAACTTTAGCCAAATGTTCTGCTGTAATTTTACGGGCCAACAATGTAATGATATAACGCTCCTTCCCTTGGTGCGACACCCATTCGGCATATCTTGCATCGGATATCGGGGTAAACTTAATTTTAACGCCTATTTCGTACGATTTAAACAGTAAATCTTTTAAGATGGGTGCAGACTCATAGGCCTGGGGTACTTCAAACAAGATTCCCAAGCCCAAATCGTCGTGGATTACGGCCTGACCGATATCTAAAATTTGAACATTGTAATGCGATAATATTTCTGTGAGGGAAGATGTAAGTCCCGGCTTGTCATCACCGGAAATATTTACAAGGATAATTTCTCTATTGTTAGCCATGTTTAATTTAATGTTTACAATAAACAAATGTAATAAATCATCGTTTACCCATCCTTTGGGAAGACCTAAAATAGTGACTTATTTCATCTTTTTTAACATTGATGCTACAGATCAGGCCTAATTAGTGATTAAAATGCCCGAAAGCCTGTGTTGAATTTTGAAAATGAAACACATAGTTTACCGTTACCAATAAATCATTGTTGCCACAATTAAGTACCGGGCACAGATCATCGGTTACATCTTTCTGATCTCGCGCAATAGGTATTCCAAACCATTCAGTTTGATTTCATACAAGGTAGCCAACAGCATTCCCAATTTCCCTTCCGGAAAACCTTTTTGCTGGTACCAGGCCAGGTAAAACTCGGGTAAATCACATAGTATGGTACCTTTGTATTTTCCGTATGGCATGCGCATTTTAACCAATTCAAGCAATATATTTTTATCTACCATGGCTGAAAAATCTTTCTGATGCTTTTAGCTGATAACGCTAAAAAAACTGTTTCTCTATTACGTAGTATCATTCCACAAGGAATTAAAACCGGTGTTCTTCTGTTTTAGCCCGCCATATCCATTAGAAATCCTGTTATGCACCGCTAATACATCATCCGGGTTAACGATATAGTAGTCTTATAAAAAATAAAACTCCGCAAATAAACATTGCGGAGCTTCTTGTTCCCAAATTTGATTGTCATCCCATAAAATATATTTTACAATAATTCTTATCGGTTTTACAGACTGTATACAAAAGTAAAAAAGTTATTGACCTAAGCCAATATTTGAATAAAAAATATACTTTGAACCACGCTTTCTAAACTTTACCGATGGTTTATATGTTAATAACATGTTACAAAGGATTACTTCATGCAAAGCGCCATGGTCAAACTTAGGTATTCCTCTTATCACACAAGCCAATAGCCCGTCCCGGGCTTAAATTGGGAGTTAAATTTGATGGGGAGTACACCGTCTGTGTCGGGCAGGCATCTGATTATGGAATTGACCAACAGGTAATCTGGAATAACTTTTAAATTGAGACTTTAGTGAACTAAAGAAAACATAGACATATGAATACCTACATATATAAAAATGCTTTGGCTAAGGAAACAAGCCCTTATTTGTTGATGCACGCCAACAACCCGGTATATTGGTACCCTTGGGGGAAAAATGCCTTACAAAAAGCTGAGAAAAACAATAAATTAATTGTTATTTCAATAGGATATGCCGCCTGCCATTGGTGCCATGTGATGGAAGAGGAGAGCTTTAGCGACCAACAGGTGGCGGATGTGATGAACAATAATTTCATATCCATCAAGATAGACAGAGAGGAGCGTCCTGATCTGGATCAATTGTTTATGGATGTGGCCCATTTAACGACAGGCAAAGGAGGATGGCCCCTAAATATTATCGCCTTGCCCGATGGCAGACCCGTATTTGCGGGCACCTATTTCCAAAAACGCCAGTGGCTGAATTTGTTAAACGAGATTCAGCAAATATTTTTAAAGTCTCCCGAGCGGTTGGACCAGTTGGCAAAACAAATAAAACAGGGTATTGAAAGGATGGATTTTGTCGGTCTGGTGAAAGATTCCGCCTTGTTTACCGTGGAAACCATGGACCATACCATAGAATCATGGAAGGATAACCTCGATTTTGAATGGGGAGGCAACAAAGGGGCACCTAAGTTCCCCATGCCTGTGGAGTACAGCTTCCTGCTTTCTTATCTGTTTAAAAAATCCAATACCGACATCGAAAAATACATTAACCTATCCTTGTCCAGAATGGCCTGGGGTGGAATCTACGACCATGTTGGCGGTGGTTTTTCGAGATATTCGGTCGATGCCTATTGGAAAGTGCCACACTTTGAAAAAATGTTGTACGACCAGGGGCAACTGCTCGAAGTGTATGCCAATGCCTATCAGCTCACCCACAACCCATTATTCAAGCAAATCGTGGAAGAAACGGTCACGTTCGTAAACCGCGAATTGAAATCTCCAACAGGTGGTTATTATGCCTCACTGGATGCGGATAGCGAAGGGGCCGAAGGGAAATATTATGTCTGGA
The DNA here is from genome assembly GCF_052400645.1 of Saccharicrinis sp. GN24d3. NCBI lineage: Bacteria > Pseudomonadati > Bacteroidota > Bacteroidia > Marinilabiliales > Marinilabiliaceae > Saccharicrinis > Saccharicrinis sp. GN24d3. The sequence goes on along the minus strand of NZ_JBQTGI010000016.1, from coordinate 96,027 downwards.
CAAAAAGCGAGGTGACGGAACTGCTCCATCAGGATGCCGAACTCTTTTGCGCATTTTACAACATCTCTGATATCGGAAATTGGGAATATGGTGCCAACGTATTGTTTCAGACCTCTTCCATTGAACAATTCGCCCATGATCGTGCATTAAATGCAAAAGATTTATCCACCCTCCTGAAAAAAGGCAAAAGAATTTTATTTGAAGCCAGAAACAAAAGGGAACGCCCGGGTTTGGACGACAAAATACTGACTTCGTGGAATGCGATTATCATCAAGGGTCTGGTTCATGCTTACAGAGCCACAGGACAGCACTCATACCTGAAGGATGCCATCCATGCTTCAGAATTCCTTGTGCGCAAAGCATTTAAAACTGACGGAGGCCTTTGGAGGAGTCTGAAAGGGCAAAAGGGTACCATCAATGCCTTCCTGGACGACTATGCGCTTCTGATTGACGCTTGGATAGACCTGTATCAGGTTACTTTTAACGAGGATTGGCTTTTTAACGCCAGGGACTTATGCGAATATGCGACCTGTCATTTCTTTAACGAGGATAACCAATTGTTTTATTATACCTCCATCCTGGATGATCCTTTGATGATCAGAAAATCCGAGCTGTCCGATAACGTAATACCTGCATCAAATTCTGTGATGGCGGTTAATCTTTATCGCTTGAGCAAGTATTTCTTGAACAAAGAAGCTTATTCAACCTCGTTGCAAATGCTTAAAAACCTGTCCGGAAGAATTGATCAACATGGTAAATATTACGCCAACTGGCAGCGACTTAAGCTGTTCTTCATCCACGAAAATTATGAATTGGTAATTTCAGGGGAAGGCAAGGAAAAAGCCAGGGATGAATTCCTGATGGACTTTAATCCTTTTGTTTTTATTGCAGCAGAAAGCGAGAAAATTCCTGTGGCAAAAGGAAAACGAAATAAACAACTCACGTTTTATCTCTGCAAAAACAATGCCTGCAAACTACCCATCCAGTCCATTTTAGGACTTAGAAAGTTGATGAGCACGACACCGTAATTTTTTTTAGCCAAAGAATTATTTACTTAAATAGCTTTTTCTATATTTGAAATTCTTTTTTCTAGCCTGCTTTATTTCATGATATTTTTGAATATTGCACCCAAAGCCGATTCAGTCCCGGCTATATATCGAGGGTTATCCCCCGAAAAAGCTTAAGGACACTTTTTCGGCTTTTATCTGTAATAAGCAAAAAGTAAAAAACACTTGAATTATTCAGGCCGGTATTATAATACTTACTGTTGACCTGAAATAAACAAGGTGGGCTATTTAAAAAACAGCTTTTTTATGTGTAGAGTGTTTATTTGTATTTTGGCGATGCTTTGGTGCATACCTTCAACGGGCTTTGCCGAGGCTGAGATTAACAGCGGTGTTGTACGTGGCACAGTGGTGGCGGCACATAGAATGGTGGCATTGGAATATGTTACCGTGGCCATCTACCATTCGGCGGACCATACACTGTTGGGCGGCACGGTAACCAAAGCTGACGGCAAATTCAAATTAGAAGGTTTGCCCCCGGGGGTTTACTATCTCGATATAAGTTTTATTGGCTACTCAACTAAACGGATAAACGATGTTGTCATTGAACGTAAAAACCTACAAATAGATATTGGTTTAATTACATTGGGGGAAAATTCCGAAAGCCTGGAAGAGGTGGAGGTGGTAGCAGAAAGAGCCGCCATTGAGTTTCAGCTGGACAAAAAGGTAGTCAATGTAAGCAAACATTACACGTCTATCTCCGGCTCGGCAGTCAATGTCCTGGAAAATGTTCCGTCCATTGTGGTTGATATCGAAGGTAATGTTTCGTTGCGGGGAAGCACCAGTTTTTCGGTATTGGTGAATGGTGTACCATCTATATTGGAGCCATCGGAAGCCCTGCAACAAATCCCTGCCTCCACCATCGAAAACATCGAAATCATCACCAATCCGTCTGCCAAATATAACCCCGACGGAACATCCGGTATTATCAATATTATTACAAAGAAAAATAGTTCAAGCGGGCTAAGCGGAGTGTACAATCTAAAAGCCGGGACAAACAATGCCGCCGGGGATTTTCTTTTCAATTTGAAGCGTAAGAAAATGACCTATTTTATTTCCGGCGATTATTACCTGGGTGAATATTCCGGCGAAAAAAACGGCTATAGGAACACCTTCTCAGGCGATTCCGTTTTTAGCATCGAACACGATGGCGATATCCGGAATAAATTTGACCGATATAACATAAAAGGTGGCCTTGAGTTTAGAATCGACACCCTGAAAACCATGAATATAGATGTGGGTTATGGTGGCCGAAACAAATGGGACTATGCCGATTTAGATTATTCAGAATATAATAATTATCATTTAACACCAACACCATATATTAGCGATGAAGATGTGTATCGCGGCAACGAGGGTATTTCGGTGAATGCTTTCTACACCCATCAATTCGACACGAAAGGTCATGAGATGAGAGCAACATTTACCTATCGCCAAAGAGAATCGGACGAGTATAGTAAAAATGTTTTGCGCGATATTGACGGAACAATCACCGAAGGCAAAAAGAGTACCGAAGAAGGCCCTATGGGGCGGTTGGAAACAAAGCTTGATTACACCCGACCAACCGGTAAACACGGTAAAATTGAGGCCGGATACCAAAGTACCTTTAACAACAGCGACGATGAAACAGGACAATCGGACATCCTGGCAGGCTCAGGACTATGGGTAGATAATCCTTTGTACGACAATCACGTTGAATTCAGACAAAACATTCATGCGCTATATTTTATTTATGGCAATCAAACGTCAAAATTTGGATATCAAATAGGACTGAGAGGAGAATATACAAACAGAACGGTGGAGGCATTGCGCACCGGGTCAAACACCCTAGTGGGCGACATTAAAGCTACCATAGACAGATATGATTATTTTCCATCGGCACACCTGTCCTATAAACTCCCCGCCAACCAAGAGCTGATGGCCAGTTATTCCCGAAGGATTGAACGCGCGCAAAGTTATCATTTCGAGCCCTTTTACACCTGGGTCGACGCCTATAATATCCGGCACGGGAACAGCAGTTTGCTTCCCGAGTATATCGATTCGTACGAATTGAATTACCTCAAAAAAATGGAAAATTCCTATTTCTCGCTGGAAACTTATTACAGTATGACCCATAACAAAGTGGAATGGGTAAGAAGTATTTATGAGGATAATATTATTCAACGTTTTCCCGAAAACGTAGGCAAGGATTATTATTTGGGTGTAGATGCAAGTTACAGTTTTGATGTGGTAAAATGGTGGAGGATGGATCTGTCGGGAAGCCTGTATAATTACAGGGTAAAAGGACAATGGGAAGATTATAGTTTCGACGAAGACAGATTGACCTGGAATTACCGGGTTAACCAAACCGTTAAGCTTAATTCACTCACGCAACTGCAGGGCAACTGGCGTTACTATAGCAAGAGGATCACCTCCCAAGGCATTTACCAACCGGTATACACCTTTGATATTGCCGTACGCAAGGAGTTTATGAAAAGAAAGCTGACCGGCATAGTTGAGCTTAGGGATGTATTCTCAAGCAACAACCGCGAGAACACCAATGACGGAATCGGCTTCAAGGACCATTATTTTCAGAAGATCCATACACCCGTGCTTACCTTTGTGCTGACGTACCGGTTCAACAACTATAAGCCCGACAAAAGAAAAGGAACAGTTGATGACTCCCTGGGCGGCGATGAGTCTATGGAATGATGTATTCAACAACTGTTGAGTGACATCTGATGGTGACCGTTGACTGACTATCCCGAACAACACCGTATTTTAATTTGGAAGGTTCTTCCGGAATCCTCTAAAACAGCACAAAATCTTAGATTTGGATTTATCCTGAACTGATGACTGGCGACTGGTTTCCATCACTTCGGTATACCATATGGTCCATCCACTCCACCAAAATTTCTATTCGTAAAATTTTTATCCGGAATATTCCAATACATGCTTATATTTACGGTTTGAACGCACACCCCCATAAGTTCTATCAATTTTTTAGGCCAACCGAATAATGACGAAACACAAAACCGCAATAATAACAGGTGCTACCAGCGGCATCGGAACCAAATTCGCCAAAACCCTGGCTAAGCAAGGGTGGGATCTGATAATAACCGGAAGGCGAAAAAGTCGTTTGACCCGCTTAAGCCAAGAAATTTCAAATCAGTATGGGGTGCAAGTTCAGCCTGTTATTGCCGACTTCAGCAATCAAGAAGATTTAAACCACTTCCTGGATATCATAGATCAAAGCACAAACATTGAATTGCTGGTTAACAATGCGGGCTTTGGCTCTATTGGCGACTTTTTTGAGAGTAACTACACCAATCAGCAGCAAATGCTGGACGTACACGTGACGGCGACAACCAAAATCGTGTATCGGGCGGTGCCCAAAATGGTTAAAAAAGGCAAAGGGGGCATTATCAATGTGGCATCCTTATCGGCCTTTTATCCCGGCCCAAACAGTTATTTCTACTGCTCATCAAAAGCCTTTCTGGTGTCTTTTTCAGAATGCCTGCATATTGACCTCGCCCAAAAGAATATAAAAGTGCAGGCGCTCTGTCCCGGATTTACAAATACCGAGTTCCATAGTCGCCAGGGCATCTCGCATTCCGACAGCTACCTCAAGCGTAAATTATTCTGGAAATCGCCGCAACAAGTGGTCGACAAAAGTTTAAAATCATTAGGCAAAAGGAAAATAATCTGTATTCCAGGCTTCTTCAACCGCTTGCTTCTGCATATCTCTAAGATAATACCACGAACCTTGTATTATAAGATTGCCGAAAAAAACGCCGATATCTTTTTAAAACGTATCGACCAACCAATGCCGGGGCCAAAACCAAATGGGTCTTCGATTCCGGAAGTGTGCCCGGCAAAGCAAAACATCCCTCAGGTGTAGTATTGACCATGGAAAAGCGGAAAGAGAATGTGGCGGGCGGAAATCGGAGAACGAAGAGCGGAAGCGGAATGGTGATATCGCTACTTGCCTAGGGCGTCCGGAAAACTTTGAATAATCTTCCTGTCTGCCCGCCAGACTATGAGTTTAAAATATTGACTAAGCGCCAAATGTGTGTTGGTAAAACATCAATATCTTAGTATAAAAAAGTAGCTAGCGTAAAGATATCGACACAAAAGCTGATTCCCGAAATTGATAATGATATACAGATTTTAAATTTCATAGCCTGACGGCCATGGCCCCACTGGCAGGCTCGCTTCGCTCAAAATGACTGGAAACTCGAAGCATTTTCAATCTTGCCGGATAGTCGTTTTTTTTCAGCTGCAAAGATCCTTTCCGAAATTTTGGCGCGCCTCTTGCAACATTTAAGTATGTAATTAACCCACAAGCAGCCTTTGGTATTGTTTACCAGGGCCATAGATAAATAAGGAGTCCGTTATTGTCCTACATAAATGTAGTAAACCGTAACAGTAGACTTACATTTTGGTTGATTATTCAACAAACTAAAATTTCAAACAGATGAAAGCATGCTTACCTATTATGGGCGACACAAACCTTAAGAAGGAACTGGTTGCCAACGATTTTTACAAGGCCCAACATTATTGTATCTATGATTTTGAAACCAACTCGTCCTCCATATATTCACTTACGGACACGAACACGATTTACATGTCCATCAGCGAAATAAAGAAGTTGGATATTCAAATCATCATCACGCCCAACCTGCGCCCCATGGCGGCCAAAATACTATTTGAAAACGAGATTGAGGTCTATAAGGCCGTAAGTAATGTGGTGGGTGAAAATATTGACCATTATAATAGAGGCTTGCTGCGCGATTTTACGGCAGCCATGATCGAAAGCAAGCAGGACTGCTCGCCCGATGCTTGCTCTTCATGTTCCTCATCAGGAAGCTGTAACTAGTATTGAGTTCGTAAAGTTACAAAGTAAAAAGTTTATAGAGTGAGAATGTTATTTTAGACTAGAATACAATTACTTGCAATTGTCATTTACACGTTGAAGTTCTTAACGTAATTTATTAAACGCTCTACTAGTCGGCAGTTTCCAGTTGGCAGAAAACAGTTATCAGTATTATTGTTGACTGCTAACTGCCGACTGATTACTGATTACTGAAACCTACTTCATATCCGCAAAGAAATCACTTCCTTTGTCATCCACTATAATAAATGCAGGGAAGTTTTCAACACGAATCTTACGAACGGCTTCCATACCCAGTTCGGGGAAATCGACCACTTCAACCGATTTAATACTTGTTTTGGCCAGGATGGCAGCAGGCCCACCAATAGAACCCAAATAAAATCCGCCATGCTTTTTACAGGCATGCGTTACTTCGGCCGAACGGTTTCCTTTAGCCAGCATAATCATGGAGCCACCTTTACTTTGAAACAAGTCTACATAAGGATCCATACGTCCCGCTGTGGTCGGTCCAAAGCTACCCGATGGCATTCCCTCCGGTGTTTTTGCGGGCCCGGCATAATAAACGGGATGGTTCTTCAGGTATTCCGGCATCTCCTTACCTTCGTCCAGCATCTTTTTAATATTGGCATGTGCAATATCCCGTGCCACAACCAAAGTACCGGAAAGGTTCAATCTTGTTTTAATAGGATATTTGGTCAACACCTTTAAAATATCTTCCATAGGCTGATCCAGATCAATATCTACGGCCGGCGCTAACTCCGGCGCTCTTTCAGGCACAAACCTGGAAGGATTCTTCTCCAACTGCTCCAGAAAAATTCCCTCCTCCGTGATTTTACCTTTCACATTTCGGTCGGCACTGCAGCTTACACCCAGGCCAACAGGACATGAGGCAGCATGCCGGGGCAAACGGATGACACGCACGTCGTGCACAAAATACTTGCCGCCAAACTGGGCACCAATCTGGCTTTCCTGACAAATCTTCAATACTTTTTTCTCCCATTCCAAATCACGAAATGCCTGACCCCCGTCGTTACCTTCAGTAGGCAGGTGATCCAGATATCCCGCCGAAGCTTTTTTTACGGTAGCCAATGTAGCTTCTGCCGATGTGCCACCAATCACCAAAGCCAGATGGTAAGGAGGGCAAGCCGAAGTACCCAGATCCATAATCTTCTGCTCAACAAACTTAGCCAGGTTCTCCTCGGTCAATAAACTTTTTGTTTGCTGGTATAAAAAGGTCTTGTTACCGGAGCCTCCCCCTTTTGTCAGGAACAAAAACTCATACTGGTTACCCTGCTCGGCATAAATATCAATCTGGGCCGGCAGGTTATTCCCGGTGTTCTTTTCCTCAAACATGGTCTGCGGCACCACCTGCGAATAACGTAAGTTTCTTTCCTGGTAAGTATCGTAGATCCCTTTAGAAAGGTATTCCGCGTCACATGCTCCTGTATACACGTCTTCCCCTTTTTTGGCCACAACAATAGCCGTTCCGGTATCCTGACAGGTAGGCAACGCACCTTCGGCAGACACCACCTGGTTCATCAACATGGTATGTGCCACAAATTTATCATTATCCGAAGCTTCCTCATCGTTTAATATGGAGGTGAGTTTCTCAAGGTGGGCAGAACGCAGGTAGAAGGAAACATCAGCGATAGCTTCTTTCGCCAGCAGTGCCAACCCCTTGGGATCTATTTTTAATATTTTTCTTCCGTCAACATCTATGGTCGATACATAATCTTTGGTCAACAGACGGTATTCGGTTGAATCTTTTTTGATAGGAAACGGTTTTTGATAGACAAATTCTGACATCTTATCTAATTATTTTAGTGTTAGTATTTTCAGGGAGATCAGCAATTAAACCTCCGCATATTTGCAAGCCCCAAAGTTAACAAAGAATGACAAACCACAGAGTTTTCGAACACGATATTATCAGATGTTTTGGAACACAATTAATTGTTGGTTACGAGCAATTGGTTATAGGTTATTGGTTATTGGTTATAGGTTATTGGCTAGAAGCTAGGCGCTACGAGCCACAAGCTACTGACTAGAAGCCCCCTATAATCCTGATTCACAAACGATCGTCTGAACCTCAGGTCAAAAACGTCCTTTTTTAAGACATAAGACCCATTCTCTGTCAAAATTTTCCTAAATTTGCTCGTTCAAAAATTGGAGAATTTTGAAAGGAGACACAACAACGCATACCTGGTACGCTTTATATACCAAGTCGAGAGCAGAGAAAAAAGTCGCGGAAGGGTTGAACAAACTCGGAATTATCAATTACCTGCCCCTCAAACGGGAGCTCAAACAATGGAGCGACCGGAAGAAATGGGTGGAGGTACCTGCTATCAGTTCATATATATTTATTAAAATCACACCGGATCAATATCGCACTGTTTTTGAAGTAACAGGAGTGGTGGCTTATGTCTCGCACAAAGGGAAAGCTCTATCCATCCCTGAGCATGAGATCATTGCCATGCAACGCACCATCGAAAACAAAATAGATTTTGATGTGGAAGCCAAAAATATCAAAAAAGGAGAGGAAATAACTGTAACATCCGGCCCTTTAACGGGTATAAAAGGCATAGTGCAAACCGTGCAGGGAACAAAGAAACTATACCTGAACATTTCAAACATCGGTTATACGCTGGTGGTTAACCTGGATGAGGCCACGGTTGAAAAACTATAACAGCCATTAAAAACCTTGACTTACAAGTAACTTTTAGGTCGTAGGAACAGTACATATATACCACTTACTCACCCCATAATATGGGACTGAGGGAGGCGAAGCAGTGCCCGGAAAGCAGTGGGAAGTGCGGAGATGGGGAACTGGGGAGATGGGAAACTGGGGAGATGTGGAGTTGCGGAGTTGGGGAGAAGACAACTTAACAACTTAACAAATCGCCAACTAAACAAATGGGGAGTTGCGAAATTGGGGAGTTGGGGAGTTGCGGAATTGGGGAGAAGACAACTTAACAAATAAACAAATCGCCAACTAAACAAATCGCCAAATCATCAGATGGGGAGTTGGAGAACTGCGGAGTTGGGGAGCTGACAAATATACACCTCATCAACTTAACAACTTAACAACTCAACAAATCATCAAATGGGGAGTTGCGAAATTGGGGAGTTGCGGAGATGTGGAGTTGGGGAAACTGGGGAGTTGCGGAGTTGACAACTTAACAGCTCATCAACTTAACAACTTAACAACTCAACAACTTAACAAATCAACAAATCATCAGATGGGGAGTTGCGGAGATGGGAAGTTGGGGAGCTGACAAATATACACCTCATCAACTTAACAACTCATCAACTAAACAAATCGACAACTAAACAAATCAACAAATCAACGAATAAACAACAACAAATACAATGACCAACATCCACCCAACAAACATATACCTCTCCCGCTCCGATAAGGAGCACTACCTGCGCCAGAACGCCAAAGTGATCTGGATCACCGGACTCTCCGGCTCCGGCAAAAGCACCCTGGCACACGGACTGGAAAGAAAGCTAGCGGAGAAAGGTTATTTCACACAAGTATTGGACGGTGACAATATACGGACAGGTATCAATAACAACCTGGGCTTCTCGGAAGAAGACAGGACCGAAAACATACGGCGAATAGCTGAAATCAATAAGCTGTTTTTAAACTGCGGCATTATAAGCATCAATGCCTTTATATCCCCTACCAACGAAGTTCGTCATATGGCCCGTGAGATTATTGGTACCAAAAACTTTATTGAGATATTTGTAGATGCCAGCTTCGAGACCTGCGCCCAACGCGATCCAAAAGGATTGTACAAAAAAGCCCTGGCCGGAGAAATCAAAAATTTTACCGGACTGGATGCGCCCTTCGACAGGCCGGATGACGCCGAGCTCACCATCAATACCGATAACCTCACCATCGACGAAGGAATAGAAAAAGCATATGAGTACGTAAAAGCTGCTGTGAGGTGGTAAACAAAAATTAAAAATAGTTGCGGAACTGTGGAGATGGGGAAATGCGGAGATGCAGAGTTGGGGAGTTGCGGAGATGGGGAGAAGACAACTTAACAGCTCATCAACTTAACAACTCAACAAATCGACAAATCATCAAATGCGGAGTTGGGGAGATGCGGAGTTGGGGAAACTGGGGAGTTGGGGAGTTGGGGAACTGGGGAGTTGACAACTTAACAGCTCATCAACTTAACAAATCAACAAATAAACAAATCGACAAATCAACAAATGCGGAGTTGGGAAACTGGGGAGTTGTGGAGCTGACAACTTAACAGCTCATCAACTTAACAACTCAACAAATCGCCAACTAAACATATCACCAAATCGCCTAATAAAAAATTAATCAAATAAAAACACAATATTGGAAAAATACGACTTAATCATACGTCCCAAGCGCCATGCGTTCGACATCAACTTTAAAGAGATATGGGCCTACCGCGACTTGCTACGCATGTTTGTTAAACGCGATATCGTTACTGTTTATAAGCAAACCATCCTTGGCCCCATCTGGTTCGTGGTGCAACCCATCATGACCACGCTTATTTATATGGTGGTATTCGGACGTATTGCTAAAATAAGTACCGATGGCACGCCACAGATACTCTTTTACCTGGCTGGCATCACCATCTGGAACTACTTCTCTGAGAGCTTCAACACCACAGCCAAGACCTTTACCGAGAACGCCAATATATTTGGTAAGGTGTATTTCCCAAGACTGATCATGCCCTTTGCCAAGGTAAGTAGCGGACTGATCAAGTTTGGCATCCAGTTCACCTTTTTCATGGCGGTGTACATTTATTACCTCACTACGCAGCAAGGAGCCGTACAACCCAACTGGACCATCGCCCTACTACCCGTATATATCCTATTAATGGCCATGTTCGGGCTGGGAGCCGGTATCATCTTTACCTCCTGGACCACCAAATACCGCGACCTGACCTTTTTGCTGACTTTTGGCGTTCAACTACTCATGTATGCCTCTCCGGTTATCTATCCGGTAAGCACCATAGAACCCGGACTGATGAAAGATATACTGATGCTCAACCCCTTCACCCCTATCCTTGAAGGCTTTAAATATGCCTTTTTAGGTGCAGGACATTTTAGCTGGGGCAGTCTGGCATACAGTGCAGGCGTAGCAAGTGTAATATTATTCTTGGGCATCATCATCTTCCACAAAACCGAAAGAAACTTTATCGATACTGTATAGGCAGTCGGCAGTCAACAATAAACCATTAGCCGTCATTTACTGAACGCATAAATATGAACCGCGAAACGATCAGAGTAAGTTCATCATAACCAATGAAATAATACAATCATTGGTAATTAAACGAATTCAATCAATTAGAGAAATTAGCGCAATTCGTGGACAAAAAAACACAAGTGGCAAATCACAATAACAAAAAACATCATTCACTAATTACACCAATTGCACAAATTTAAAATATGCGATGCAGTAAAAACAATTTGAAAAATTAGTGTAATTCGCGGACAAAAAAGATAGACGCAACAATCATCAATGACCACAGACCAACTTAAAAATATTATCCTCACTGGAGAATCTGTTCATATTGAATTCAAAATGAATTTTAATAGAGCAGCCATTGAATCATTGGTGGCTTTTGCCAATACTAAAGGAGGAAGTATATTGCTTGGTGTATCAGATGAAGGTAAAATACAAGGTATTGATGTAAGGTCTGAAACAATGCAGCAATGGATCAATGAAGTTAAAAATAAAACAGCACCTCAAATAATCCCTGATGCAGAAATTTACAATATAGATAATAAAGAAATTATCCGTTTGTTCGTTCAGGAATATCCCATCAAACCAGTTGCCATACAAGGACGATATTATAAGAGAGTGAAAAATGCTAATCACCTACTATCTGCGGGTGAAGTAGCAAATTTGCATTTAAAATCAATCAATACAAGTTGGGATACACAGACTAATCCTGACATATCAATAGATGATATTTCTTTTGACAAGGTACAGCAAGCTATTGAGCAATTAATAACAAAGGGTCGAAACATTGCAGAAGACCCTCTATCATTTCTAATCAAACAAAACCTGATTAAAGATGGAAAACCAACGATAGCCTGTTATTTATTATTCAAAAAAAATAATTGTATTCTTTCAACAGTGGAACTCGGTTTCTTTCAGGACGATATTACCATCAAAGATTCCGATAGATCAAAAAGTGACCTGCTAACTCAAATAAATGAGGTTATCAACTTTGTTCGAAAACATATTCGTAAAGAAATCATTATAACGGGAGACGCACAAAACACGGAGAAATGGCAATATCCATTGGAAGCTTTGAGAGAAATTATTATGAACATGATTATTCATCGTGATTACCAATCATCAGCCGATTCTATTGTTAAGGTTTACCCGCATAAAATAGAATTTTATAATCCAGGTAAATTACCTGATGATATTACCATTGAAGATTTATTATCAAACAATTATAGCTCAATACCCAGAAACAAAGTGATTGCGGATTTCTGCAAAGACCTTGGTTTAATTGAGAAATATGGGTCAGGAATTCGCAGAGTGAATAATTATTTTACATCAGCAAATCTACCTTTACCTGAATTCCAAAATTTTTCAGGAGGGTTCAAGGTAACAATGTACACAAAGCATGATAATACTAAAAATATCCAACCAGTTAAAACTGTAAATGGCGGATTAAGTGGCGGATTAAGTGGCGGATTAAGTGGCGGATTAAATGAAAGACAACAAAAGGTTCTTAATTTTATAAATAATAATCCAGGAGCCAAGGTTAAAGAAATGGTAGTTGCTCTTGATATACCTGTTGATTCTTTAGATAAGTATATTAGATTTCTAACGAATAAAAACCTTATTGAACGTCGGGGTAGTAAAAAAACAGGCGGATACTTTATTCTTTAAAAAGAGCCGATAGCTAAAATATATATCAAAGACTGTAATCCCTCCTTCGCTTAAAGTTACGGCGGGCACAGAAAAATAGAAAACCTAAATAATTAGCGATAGCAGATTAGCAATTTGAGAAATCAGAATTAAATCGTAAATCACAGTTCGCAAATCACATATCTCAAATCAAAGTGACCAAGACAGTAATCAAGATAGAAAACCTTAGTAAAATCTACCGCCTCGGCGAGGTAGGCACGGGTACACTCTCCATCAGCTTGTCCCGCAGAAGCGGGAACCTTAACCGCTGGGTACGCATGAACCCACGTTTAAGTTCAACCAAGCTTTCTGAAAAGATAAGTTTCCCTATAACGGGGCAGGCTATTCTGGGACAAGAAGACCCCTATGCCAAGGTAGGCCATGTAAACGATTACAATAGTTAACCGCGAATTATCCGAATGGAACGAATTAATCTACTTACGTAGATTTTAAATATATGATTTACAAAGAAGAAGCATATAAAGTAATTGGAGCAGCAATGAAGATACACTCAACTTTAGGATGTGGATTCTTAGAGGCTGTTTACCCTGTGTAATAATTTTAAAGATGTATTATACCTATGTGTTATATAGCCTAAAAGATAAGATGTTTTATACAGGATATACTTCAGACCTTGATAAAAGATTAATTGCTCACAATAGTGGAGAAGTATTTTCTACAAAAAACAGAAGACCCTTAAAACTAGTGTATTTTGAAGCATGCCTCAACCAACAAGATGCCACACATAGAGAAAAGTATCTGAAAACAACATATGGAAAACGATATATTAAAAATAGATTAAAAAAGTATTTAGATAATGAATAACTATTACACAGGGTGAATAAGGAGGCTCTTGATGTTGAATTAGGAAAACAAAATATCCCTTTTAAGCGTGAAGCTCCTTTAAATATTGAATATGACGGAAATATCCTTAACAAACAATATTTTGCCGATTTTACATGCTACAACAAAATAATTGTAGAACTAAAAGCAGTCAAAGAATTAGATAATATCCACGAAGCACAAGTATTCAACTATTTGAAAGCAACAGGTTATAGACTCGGGCTTCTCATCAACTTTGGGGAAGCTTCACTTAATTATAAAAGAATAATAAAATAATAAACTGCGAAGCAGTTACAATTCGTGTAATTCGTTAAATTCGTGGTTCTAAAAACAACTGCGAAGCAGTAAAAAGAATAGAAAGTTATACATGTCTAAGACAGTAATCAAAATAGAAAACCTTAGTAAAATCTACCGTTTAGGAGAAGTTGGAACCGGCACCCTAAGTCATGATTTGAATAGGTTTGTCAGAATGAATATATTGGGACAAGACGACCCCTATGCCAAGGTAGGCCATGTAAACGACCGTACACAAAAAGCCGAGAAAGGTGAACTGGTAGCCGCTCTGCGCGATATCAACCTGGAGGTGAAAGAAGGCGAAGTACTGGGTATCATCGGCAAAAACGGGGCAGGGAAATCAACCCTCCTAAAACTCCTCTCCCGCGTGACCTCCCCTACCACCGGCAGCATAAAGGTTAAAGGCCGGCTGGCTTCTTTATTAGAGGTAGGCACCGGCTTTCACCCTGAGATGACAGGCCGCGAGAATATTTATATGAACGGCACCATCATGGGTATGCGCAAATGGGAAATTGACCGCAAGCTGGATGAGATAGTAGAGTTTGCCGGTGTAGCCAAATACCTCGATACCCCTACCAAACGCTATAGTAGTGGGATGACCGTACGCCTTGGCTTTGCCATTGCCGCTCACCTGGAGCCCGAGATACTGGTGGTAGATGAAGTACTCGCCGTAGGAGATGCTGAATTCCAGAAAAAAGCCATTGGTAAAATGCAGGATGTCAGTACAAATGACGGTAGAACAGTATTGTTTGTGAGTCATAATATGGCTGCTGTGCAACGTCTCTGCCCTAAATCAATCATCCTTAAGCAAGGGCAAAAAGTTGGTGAAGGCCAAACTTCTGAAATTGTACCTATTTATTTAGAGCAAAATAGGGAAAATATGGCTGAAGGAGTTTTAAATAGGACACCACAACAAATTGAACCATTTATCGAAAAAATTGAACTCTTCAACAGTAATAATGAAAACACATCTGCCCTGTTATTTGGCGAACCGTTTTCTGTTAGACTAACTATTTCTGCAAAGAAGGAATTTGATAACATAGAACCACTAATAGCAATTAACACACTAGACGATCACCGTATTTTTACTGCAATTAGCAGTGACCAAAAAGTTGCTTACAGTATTAAAGGTGATAAACTTAGCATAACAACAAATTTTGCTGAGCAATTAACACCAGGCCAGTATAAACTCATCTTTGCACTACGTTCTGGAAGAAACAAAAGCTACGATTTACTCATGGATGCAATGAAACTGAATGTTTCAGAGTTGGTGCATCTAAATACTGTTCCCAACGAAAAAGTACTAGGTTTTATCAGACCACAGCCTCAATGGACTTAATGCACAGAATAAAGGCAAAAGTGCGACACTGCCTTAGAACAATACCAATAATACATATCTTAAGTGACAGCCATGGAGAAGCTTTTAAGTATATTGATTGGGGGAATTTTAACATAACCCCATCATATTGTATTGTTCAGGGAGCAACAGCTTCTGGTTTGGCCAATCCAAACTCAAAAACTAAAGCTCTACCCATTTTTACCAATTATTTGAAAACGAGAGTAAAAAAAAATGATACAATCATTTTCCAACTAGGAGAAATAGATTGTGGTTTTACCATATGGTTACGCGCAGAAAAAAAAGGCTTGAACATTAACAAACAGCTAGAAGAAACTTTAAAAAATTACACTCGTTTATTGAAATTTGCAAGCTATAAAACACAAAATAAAGTTATTGTAACTTCCGCCATTCCTCCAACAATTGAAGATGACCAAGACTTTGGAGAAATTGCAAATCTAAGAAAAGAAGTTAAAGCAAATCTGGTAGAAAGAACAAACCTAACAAAATCATTTAACCTAAAAATAAATGAAATATGTATCCAAGAATCATTTACTTTTATTGATTTAGACAGAACTTTAATTGACACAGACAAGCTTGTTGTTAAGCAAGAATACAAAAACAACAATCATTTAGACCATCACTTGGAACCAACTAAACTTGCTCAATTGTTGGAAAGTGAATTATCAAAGATTCTATAAATGAAACAAATCATAAAATCCCTCCTCCCCTCATTTATTAAAGTGCCCCTGGAAGAATACCAACGCCAACGCTATTGCGCCAATAAATACCTTAACGAAGAGCTTAATAATCCTGGAGCATATTACTCGTGCAATGCCTTTGATTATTACAAATGCATTTTTGTACATGTGCCTAAAGCAGCTGGCGTATCCATTAATAAAACCTTATTTGGCAATTTGGCAGGAGGCCATTATATGTTGAAGGATTACCAAAACATGTATGCGTCCAGCACCTTTAATAAGTACTTTAAATTTACCATTGTACGTAACCCATACGATAGGATTTACTCGGCCTATACCTTTTTAAAACAAGGCGGATTTAACGAGGCCGATGATACTTGGACAAAAGAGAACCTGGCACACATAAATAGTTACGAGCAGTTTGTAAAAGAGTGGTTAACACCCAAACGAGCCTATACAAAAAACCATTTTACACCCCAATTCGAATACATCATTAACAACAAAGGAGACATTGGAGTTGACTTTATGGGCAAGCTGGAAACGATAGATAAAGATTTTAAAACCATTTGCGCTAAAATAGGCGTGAAAAGCGAGTTAATGCATGCCAATAAAACAGGCCAAAGAGAAAGCGTAAAGCTCGATTCAGAAATGAAAAATATTATACAAAAAGTCTATGCTAAAGACTTTGAACTCCTAAACTATTCGTATGACTGCTAAGTCAAACTACATTACCATTATTGTTTGCACCTATAACCGTGCTGAAATTCTCAAGGAGTGCCTAGAAGCCCTATTTAACCAAACAGCGCCTCAAAGCACCTATGAGGTATTAGTAGTAGATAATAACTCGCCCGACCATACCAAACAGGTGGTACAAAGCTTCCAACAAACGCATGCCAACTTACGCTATTACTTAGAAGAAAAACAAGGACTGAGCCACGCTCGCAATGCCGGTTACCTTAATACAAATGCCGAATGGATTGGCTATATGGATGACGATGGCAAGGCGCATACGGATTACATTGAAAAAACTTTGGAGGTAATCAACAACCATGACTTTGATTGTTTTGGTGGAAGATACCACGCTTGGTACAGAACCCCAAAACCTAAATGGATAAACAAAGAATTTGGAATATCACCAATACTGTGCAATGAGATTGGTGAATTAAAAGATGATTATAATGCTGGAGGCATCATTTTTTTTACGAAAGATGCGCTAGAAAGCATCAATGGGTTCTCAACAAAAGTAGGCATGAGTGGTGCTAAAATTGCCTATGGCGAAGAAACCTTGGTGCAAAATGAATTACGAGCTAAAGGCAAGAAAATAGGCTATTCACCTTATATAATTATGAATCACTTAGTGCTCGAACACAAATTAAAAGTAAGTTGGCATTTAAATGCTGCTTATGCACATGGTAGAGATAGTGTTTTAATTTGGGAAAACAAGGACTTACAAATAAAGACTCATTACTTCCTATATAAAACAGTAAAACTTGCTTTTATAAACCTTGGTTTAATTTTTAAGCTAAAAAATAAAGACTACTATTTTCAGAATTTTATTATTGACTACCTATCTGCTATTTTAAAGTGGATTGGTTTTTATAAGGGATATAAAAAAATAAAATGAATACTCCATTAGTCTCAATAATTATTTCTTGTTACAACCAAGAAAAATTAATTTCAAATGCTATCGAAAGTGTTCAAAATCAAAACTACGAAAACACAGAGATTATTGTGATTGATGATTGCTCCATTGATAAAAGTTGGGACATACTCAAAACACATAGCAGTTCTATGCCTAATTTATTTGTATATAGAAACATTGAAAATAAAGGAATTTCTTATACGAGAAGCCGAGGTTTCAAACTCGCTAAGGGCGAATTTATTAGTTATTTAGACGGTGATGACATCTACTTACGTAATAAAATTGAAGATGAAGTAGTTTTTCTAGACAAGAATTTAAACTTTGACATAGTATTTTCGAATTTTAATGTAATTGATACTAGTAAAATTGAAACAAAATACATATCTGAATTAAGAGGACATATATTTGAAAATGGTGTTGAATTAAAAGACATTCTTTTTGACGATAGTTTAATAAGGTTCGAAATGTTTAGAAAAAGTAGTCTTGATAAGTTAAAAATGTTTTACGACGAAACATTTAAAGTTTATGAAGATTGGGAATTTAGAATCAGATATGCCTTAAAATTAAAAATCGGCTATAATTCAAGTGTTTGCTCTATATACTGTCACCAAAACAATAGTCTTTCTTCTAACGAAGACAGTATTGTGATTTACAGAAAAAAAGTGATAAAAAAGCACTTTTGGAGCTTACTTAAAAATTTAAACGGCAACTCTAAATGTCGTTTGATTTGGTTTTCAAATGAGATTAGACTAGCATACTCAAAGAATAAAAACATTAAACTAAGCCAACGCATTCTAAACATAATAGTGTTTGCCCTTATTGCTCCATATCGACTTGGTGCTATAAGACTATCTTTAAAGCACCTCATAAAATAAGCTTCCAGTGAAAAACAGCCAACCCAAAATATCCATCATAACCCCCTCTTACAACCAAGGTCAATTTATTGAAGAAACTATTCTATCAGTTCTCAAGCAAAACTATCCCAACCTTGAGTATATAGTAATAGATGGAGGAAGCTCCGATAATACGGTTGATATTATTAAAAAATATCAGGATAAAATAACATATTGGGTAAGTGAAAAAGATAATGGGCAAAGTCATGCTATAAACAAAGGTTTTAGAAGAGCAACGGGTGATATTATTACATGGCTAAATAGCGATGATTGCCTAACTAAGGATGCGTTATTACAAGTTGCTGATATATTTAAAAATCCCAATATAAATTTTATTTATGGCGAGTGTATTCATTTTAATGAGCAAGGTGATAAACCGTTGATACCACTTCCTAAAGAAAATTTAAAAACATTACGCATATACGGTTTCCCTTTTGAACAGCCAGCATGTTTTTATAAGAGAACAATACTTGAACAAGTGGGCTATTTAAATGAGGAATACCACTTTGCTATGGATAAAGAACTATTTACGCGCATAGCATTATATACTGATATGCATTATTTTCCAATTACATTTTGCAAATTCAGAGAACACCCAGATGCTAAAACCGGCAATATTATTGATGTTGCACGTAAAGAAAACAACCAGGTACTATTCAATTTTTTTGCAAGTTTACCAAATACAAGATTAGTTACTTACATTAATAAATTAGGCCGCAAACATAAACTTTATCAACACCCCATTAATCAATATGAAGTCAATTATCAGTTTAATAGAAAGGAGCTGAAATTAATATTTACAAAAACAATTCAACCAATTTTTAGTGATAATTATAAAAATAAAAATTACAAAAAAAACATTGCCATTGGCACCGAACTTATTTCACATATGCCTTTTGTTTTTTTTGCAAATAAATACCTAATGTCATTTTTTATTAAAAGCATAAAAAAACAAATACTCTCGCAATGAGGTTCTCTTTAAAACTTAAATATAGGGCAATAAATAATAGCATTTATTCATTTCTACAACGAATACGCTTGAAGAATAGAAACTTCGTGATTATAAGTAACAATTGTTGGGGAGGAGATGTGTACGGCATTCTACAAAAGGAATATAACACGCCTTTTGTAGGTTTATTTTTATTTGCTCCTTGCTATATGAAAATGCTTCATGATTTTCCAAATTCATTAGAAAAACCTCTATTATTCAAAAAATCGTCTAAATACATTAAGAATGAGATTGATTACCCTGTTGGTGTATTAAATGATGATATAGAAATTCATTTTTTACACTACACTAATGAACAAGAAGCTATCGAGAAATGGAATAGACGATGTAAAAGGTTACTTAATTCTATAAATAGTACCGATGTAGAATTATTCTTTAAAATGGACGACAGGGATGCTTGCTCTAAAGAAATAATTAATAATTTTCATCAACTACCATTAAAAAATAAAGTATCATTCTCAGAATACTCTCAAAAAAACAATATCCTTTACAATAGCCATACTAATTTAGTTATTCTATCAGGAACAACGAAAGTGTTCGATGCTATCAATTGGATAAATAAAGGAACAATAAAAAACACTACAATAAATAAAATAATAAGTAAATTATGGCCATTGAAAAAAATGTGGGAATAAACAATATTGTAATCTTTAATAAAAATGTGCCTGCAGGAGTATCAACAATACTAAAAAACATAATTACTTATTCCAATAAGGTCAATTATAAACTAGTATTATATAAATTTCGTGAAGAAGATCACTACACAATTAATGAAGATTGGTGCTCAAACATTGTTAGAATAAATTTAAGCAACAAAAACAATCTTTATTATACAATTAGGCAATTACAAAAACACATAACTTCTACCTCTATTATTGTCGCAAACGACATTCCTGAACTTAGGATGTGTGCTTTATTAAAGCTTAAAAATCCTCTAATTTATATTATTCATGGGGATTTCAAACAATACTATCATCATTGTGAAATATTTCAGGATTGCATTGATTTAATAATAGCATATAGTTCTCACATAGCTCATAAACTAAAGACTATACTAAAAAAAGAGAATATTATTAAAATTAAATTAATTTACTATCCGGTTCCTATTATTGAAGCTAATACGGCAATAGGTAATAAATTAAATATCATATTTGCAGGAAGTTTAACGACAAGAAAAGGAGTTGATACGCTACCTAATGTTATTAAATATTTGAACAAATCAAATATTAAATATCAATTCAAAATTGCAGGAAGTGGAGAATTAGAAAATTATCTAAAAAATAAACTTAAAGATGAAAAGGATACTATTCTTGTTGGTCAAAAATCAAACAATGAAATTATCCAACTATTTAAAGAAAGTGACATTTTATTATTTCCAACTAAATCTGAAGGTTTACCGAATGTGTTAATAGAAGCTATGAAATCTGGTTGTGTACCTGTGATTAGCAAAATTGAGAGTGGCATACCCGATGTTGTAATTAATGATGAAAATGGTTATTTAATTTCACCTGATAAAACAGAAGCTTTTGCAGAATCTATAATATCTTTATATAATAATCCTGACAAATTGTATGTTCTTAAACAAAATGGAATTAAAAGAGCAAATGCCATGTTTGATCCAAAAGTCAATGCTTTATCGTATTATGAATCTTTTATAAAAACCAAACCTAAGTTAACCAATCCAACAATAAAAATACCGACTGGTCCAATACTAAATAAAGCATACATACCGAATTTTCTTGTCAGATTTATTAGATCATTAAACATTAATCCGAATTTATAATAATGATTGAAGAACCTTTAGTCTCTGTATTAATGACTGTATATAACAGAGAAAAATATATATCTGAAGCTATTGAGAGTGTTTTAAATTCTACGTACAATAACTGGGAATTAATAATTGTTGATGATCAAAGCAAAGATCGTTCTGTAGAAATTGCACAAAGTTATGCCCAAAAAGATCATCGCATAAGAGTTTATATCAATGAGGAAAATCTAGGCGATTATCCAAACCGTAACAAAGCTGCAAGTTATGCTAAGGGTAAATATCTTAAATATCTGGATGCAGATGACTTATTGTATCCCCATGGTTTAGAAGTATTTGTTCGAGACATTGAACGCTTTCCATCAGCTGCAATGGCCATCTCGAAACCCGATGATGACATTACACCTCTACCGATAATGCTTAAACCTCATGAAGCGATTAATGAACACTTTAATATAAAACCTTTTTTAGACGATTCTCCTCTTGGTGTAATGATTAAAAGATCTGTTTTTGAAGAATTAAATGGTTTTTCAGGTAAACGCCATGTTGGTGATGCAGAGCTATGGATAAAAGTAGCAGCAAATTACAACATCGTAAAAACAGTTCGAGGATTAACATTTTGGCGTAACCATACAGAACAAGAGTCGAAGAAAAAAGATCAAACAAGTATTAGATATCAATTAGCTCTCGATTCAATTAATAGTGCTTCAGCCTTACTACCTAATAAAGATTCTATACTACTAAAAATCAATAAAAAATATGCGCGTTATTTTTTTCACTTGTTAAAAAAAGCTCAATTTAAAAATGCGCTTTCTTACAAAAGAGAGATAGGAATCCCATATATTCAAATACTCAAATACACACTACTCGTATGAGGATAGCTGTAGTCGTAGGTAGTTTCCCTCAACTATCTGAGACTTTTATTCTAAGTCACCTTATAGGTTTAATTAAAGATGGACATCAAATTACGATTTTTGCCACTGAGTTAAACACGATTAGTAAATATCATACACAAGTAGAGAAGTATGACTTATTAAATAAAGTAGTCATACGCCCTAATCCTCACATTGGCGTAGGCAAACGATGGTTACTCATTTCTAAATTGCTATGGAAAAATAGAAAACATCTCCCAAAACTATTACAGACTTTTCTTCCGAGATATTACAAATCCTTTGCACTCAAGGGTTATTTTTTTTTCGAAGCCATACCCTTTTTACAATTTAGCCCCAATCATTTTGATCTTATCCATGCTCATTTTGGTGAAAATGGCAATAAAATATCCTACCTAAAAGAAATTGGCATTATTGACAGTAAACTCATTGTTAATTTTCATGGCCATGACGTAAACCACAAAGGGTTGGTTAGAAGCCAAAACAATTATAAAACGTTAGAGAACGAAGCAGATGGCCTTATTTTT
Source organism: Saccharicrinis sp. GN24d3 (assembly GCF_052400645.1). NCBI lineage: Bacteria > Pseudomonadati > Bacteroidota > Bacteroidia > Marinilabiliales > Marinilabiliaceae > Saccharicrinis > Saccharicrinis sp. GN24d3. The sequence goes on along the minus strand of NZ_JBQTGI010000016.1, from coordinate 73,271 downwards.
AATTCTCAATACTTATTAAGCAAATACAAACAGTTAACCAACACAAGAATACCTTGTTACCAAATCCCTGTTGGTATAGACCTTAGTATTTTCACCCCTAAAAAAACTAAAATTCACCACACAAAAGTCAAATTCATTACCGTAGCTCGTCTCGTTGATTGCAAAGGCATTGAATTAGTATTAGAAGCAATGACACATTTAGACCAATGCAAATTTGAATATCACATTCTTGGAGATGGACCTAATCGTGAAAACATAGAACAAATCATTAAAATCAATAACCTCAATCAAAACGTATTCATGCATGGCGCATTAACACAAAATGCTGTTATTAGGCACCTAAAACAAAACGACTATTTTTTATTATTTGGAATTACTGATAAGAATGGTGAAATTGATGCACAAGGCTTAGTGGTACAAGAAGCGCAAGCTTGCGGATTACCAGTTATTGTATCTAATGGAGGTGGTATTCCAGAAGGTGTCAGAGATAATATTACAGGGTATATTATTGAAGAGGGAAATATAGAAATGCTTAGGAACAAACTAAACGAAATAATAAAACAAGAATCTTACCCCATACAAATGAGTATTGCAGCTTCAAAATACGCTCATGACAATTACTCACAGCATCACATAAACAAGCTAATTCTTAATACCTACAAAGTTGTTCTAAATGAATAAAATACCATATATATCTTCACTCAGATTTATTGCGACTATTTTTGTTATTGTTATTCATGTAGCAGCTCCAATTTTATCAAACGCACAACCCTACAGCCTTGATTGGTATATAGCTCAATATTTTCAAGTTATATCTCAATTCTGCGTACCTATTTTTTTTATGTTAACTGGTGCTTTACTTATCCCAAGAGATCTTAGCTTTACTGAATTCACAAAAAAAAGAAGCAAACGTATATTAGTGCCTTTCATTTTCTATTCCCTTCTTTACTTAATAATTGACATTGGGTTTCAATTAAATACAGCTACCCCAAACTATTATTTAATATTTAAAAATGCCATTATAGGTATTGTAAATGGCACAAAATTTCATTTATGGTTTATTTATGCCTTAATTGGCGTGTATTTTTTCATTCCATTTATTGGTAAAAGCATACGAACAGCAAATAAAAAAGAAGTAACTATTTTTTTAATACTTTGGATAATTACATGCAACACAAATTTAGCAGTATATATACCAAAAATTAATTTAATTAACTTTTCCAGCTATTTGGGCTACACTGTTTTAGGCTATTACTTATCTAAATTTGACATAAAATTCAAATCTAACAAAATCATACTTTTAACATTGTTTATTATTGGAATTACAATACCATTAATGTCCATTGAGCATTATAAAATGAATCAAGTCAACGGTGATTTTAGCATACTATTTAAAACATTGTGTCTCATATCTAGCAAATTAAGTGGCGGCTATTTAGGAATTAATACAGTACTCACTTCAATAAGTATATTTTGTTTTTTTCAACTACTTAATATTAGTCTAACTAACTCCAAATACCTCAATAAGTTTGATAAGTATAGCTACGGCATTTATTTAATACACCCCCTTATTGGGATGATACCGCTTTTTATGTACATCAATACGAAGCTATCAAATCCGTTTTATGTCATTATCATTTCAACCATATTAAGCGTTACACTATCATACATTTCGATAGCATTATTAAGTAGAATAAAATCCTTAAAACAATTCATCACCTAACTCATGCTTGTTTCTGTTCTAATTCCTTTATATAATTCAGAAAAATATATTACCGAAACCATTCAATCTGTATTAGATCAATCCTATACGAATATCGAATGTATCATTATGGATGACGGCTCCACTGATAATAGTCTATCTATAGCTCAACAATTTACTTCTGATAAAGTATTGGTTTTCACTCAACAGAACAAAGGCGCATCTGCAGCCCGCAATAAAGCATTTGAAAACAGTACCGGTGAATTGATTCAATACCTTGATGCCGATGATTTATTGCACCCTGACAAAATTAAACTACAAGTTGAGAATTATCACAAACATCAAAACCCCGATATTCTTTTGAGTGGTACATGGGGGCGTTTTACGCTTGATAAAAATCAGGTACAATGGGAACATCAGGTACTAAACAAGAACTATTCACAACCCTTTTCCTGGCTTATAGACTCATGGAATGGATTGGGAATGGCTCAACCAGGCGTATGGCTTACTCCGCGTAAGCTAATTGAAAAAGCAGGACCTTGGCATGAATCCTTGTCTTTAAACGATGATGGTGAATTTTTCTGTAGAGTTATTCTTCAAGCAAGCTCCATAATTCATGTACCGGATAGTCAAGTATATTATCGATCTAATATCAATACAAGTTTAAGTCAATCTCGTTCTGAAAAAGCCTTGGCATCTGAACTTAAATCCTATCAACTTTATGAACATCATATATTAGCTAAAGCTGATAATATTGAAATTAGAACGGCGCTTGCAAATAACTATCTAAATTTCATTTATCAGTTTTACACTGATGATAAACAACTAGCCCAGAAAGCTGAACAAGCTTTTTTAAAACTTAAAATCGGCAAAATGTGGCCCGTAGGTGGAAAACGCTTCAAACAAATAGCCAAACTTATAGGCTTTAAAAATACCCTAAAAATAAAATCGTACATCAAGCTTTAGTAAATGCCTAACAAACCAAAAACAATCACCTACTTTGAAAATTTTGATGCATTAAGGTTTATTTCAGCAATAGCTGTTTTACTCATGCACAAATTCAATAATTTTAATTGGGAATATTTTAGTGATTACCCGCTAGTATATCGTGGTTTAAGCTTTTTGACACGTAATGGTTTTGTTGGCGTTAATTTCTTCTTTGTTTTATCAGGATTCTTAATCACCTATCTTATCATTAAAGAAGTAGAATTAAAAAATACTTTCAACTATTATCACTTTGTCTTGAGAAGAGTCTTAAGAATTTGGCCAGTGTACTTTATTGTTTTGTTTATTGGTTTCTTTCATAAAAGTGAGTGGCAAGGCTTGGCGTATTATCTTAGTTTTTTAAGTAATATCGAGGTCATTTATAGGAATGCGCTACAAACTGGTATACAATTCCCACTTTGGTCAGTATCAATAGAGGAACAATTTTATATAGTCATTCCTTTAATTATATTTCTATTAAAGATAAAATCAAAACAGGGTTTTTTTAATTTATATCTATCTCTTATAGCTATTTCTACCATCTATCAAATATTAAACTACGAAGATATTAACAAGCTAAGATATTCAACCTTAAGTTGCGTGACAGATTTAAGTGTTGGTGGAATTCTAGGTACTCTCTCCTTCTTTAGCAATCGGATGGTTGAAAATTTAAAAAACATGCCAAAATGGTTAATTGCCACAATTCATTTTTTAGGTATTACCTTTATCGTTGGAAGGGTTTACGCCTATCATATTCCTTTTACACTCATCAGCGAACACTTAATACTTGCACTTTACTTTGGTTTTATACTGATGGAGCAAACGTTTTCAACTCATTCAATTCTAAAACTTAAAAGATTCAGAACCATTAGTCGTTGGGGTCAATATACGTATGGTTTATACTTATACCATATGGTTGTTTTAGTTGCAGTTCACCATTACTGGCAATACTTCCAGTTTTATGATAATATAATAATTGATACACTCGGAAAACTTATCATATCTATTGCTTTCTCCTTAATTCTATGTTGGTTCAGCTTCAAATATATCGAGACACCATTTCTTAATTTGAAAAAGAAATTCAAATAATGCAAAACATCACAAATTCTCTAATTATAAGTCCATCCGGAAATTTTTACGGAAGCGAACAAGTACTTTTCGATTTCCTAGCTGCTTCAAAGAAGCTTTATCAGGTATATGTGCCAAAAAAAAGTATACTTCAGCAAAAATTAATTAAAGAGAATAAGCATGAAATCATTAGTTTTACATCTTTACCTCTCCTCTATTTAAAACTTGCCATTATTCTACTTTTAAAAAAGGCAACTTTGTACGTGAATGAGGGGGGGCATGTAAAGTATATTAAATTACTTGCCAAGCTATTTCCAAATCGTAAATTCGTTCTGCAAATACGTTTATTAGACGATACGTGTGCTTCTCGCCTCCATAACCTAACGCCAAACATTAAAATCGTTTGTGTCTCTCAATTTATTGCCAGTAACATAGATAAAACATACAATCCGTTGGTTCTCAATGATCCTTTTGAATTACCTAGCCCAATTGAAAAACCATCTCAATCAGATTTTATTATTGGTTTTATAGGAAGAGTTACACCTACAAAAGGGCTAAAAGAAGCGGAGGAACTTCTTCTATTTTTAGAACGAAGCCAACAAAAACTAGTCATTCGTTTTTTTGGTTCTGTAGAAGAAGAAAAAAAAGAAGTGAAAGAATTTGTGAAAAAATGCCTAAAATTTAATCACTTACGTGTGATATTCGAAGGCTTTGTTGATAATAAAACGAAAATATATAGTGGTTTAAACTTAGTGATTCATTTGAACAAAGAAGAAGCCTTTCCACGAATAGCGTTGGAAAGTTGGGCTTACGGAGTACCATTAATTGGCTTTGACGCAGGAGGTGTAGGCGAAATTAATCATATGCTTAAAACAGGTATGTTTTTATTACAAATAAATGATAATTGGACTAAACAGGTTCTTAATTTAATAGACTCTATTCGAAACGACTATCCTGTAAAAACTGTTAAACATGCTCAATCTATAATAAAAGAAAAACTTAATTTAAATAAATTTGTTGCTAATCTTGAAAATATTATATCCTAAAAACAAGAGAAAATGCCTTATTGCATAACACCTGGGATAAAGTAGGAGAACGAATTGCAGATGAAATTAATAAAAGCCTGAAATAATTTTACTTCAATTTATCTGCTGTATTCTCAGTATTAACTCTAGCATCCCCCCCCCCGGTAAAAATGGGAACCGCAAAGACGCTAAGGATACGCTATGGACGCAAGAAAAAAAGAAAAACCTTTGCGTAACTCTGCGATTAAAATAGGAAACCGCCAAGACGCTAAGGATACGCTAAGGGCGCAAGGAAAAAGAAAAACCTTTGCGTACTCTGCGATTAAAATAGGAAACCGCCAAGACGCTAAGGATACGCTAAGTTCGCTGAGAAAAAAATAAAAAACCCTGCGACCTCCGCGATTTAACTTTGCGACCTCTGCGGTTAAAAAAAGAACCGCTAAGACGCTAAGGATACGCTAAGGGCGCAAGTAAAAAGAAAAACCTTTGCGAACTCTGCGATTAATTAAATCTTTGCGTTCTCTGCGGTTAAGAAAAAACTCTGCGAACTCTGCGGTTAAGAAAAAACTCCGCGAACTCTGCGGTTAAAAAGAAAAACCTTTGCGACCTCTGCGGTTAATCTTTGCGTTCTCTGCGGTTAATTTCCGAGAGCACCTTGATGCTGTCCGAGAGAGAATGACACCCTCCCTAGAAGGAATTTATCCTGACCGAAAGAGGGTATGAACCGCCCGATAGGACTTTTAAGTTACCCTAGGGATCGTAATACCCGTGCGAGAGAGCTTTTATGCTATCCGAGAGAAGTTGTTCGCTTTCCGGGAGTACTTCGCAATCGTCCGAGAGAAGTTTATGTTATCCGAGATGAATTGTTGAGTGTCAGGGTTCATTGGTCAATGGTGGGTTGGTAAGGGATTAGGGTATAGGATATAGGGTTTAGGATATAGGATTTAGGATTTAGGATATAGGGTTATGGTTATGGTTATAGGGTGTAGGAATGAATTAAGAGTCAGGAGTTGTGGCCGTAGATCGTGCGTAGGTTTCCCCTTTATATGCTGTACCGATGAATAACGGGAGGCCAGAGGAAGTGAATTTAGAAGTAAAGCGTACTAAAGGTGCAGTTTGATGAATAAACGGTATTACACAAAACCTGACGATATAAAAGCATTACACCGCCAGGTATCTATTTCCTACATAGTAGAATCGTCATTGTCCGACTTTTTGTTTTTTAAATATTTTTGTCGGTTATAATGGCTTCTGTAACCTTTAAGGCGACTTTCATCTCGCCAAAAAACATATTTGCCGGCATCGCGGATGTCATCCACATATTTTTTCAGTAAAGTATACATCTGATTGCGGATCCTTAGACTTTCTTTGGTTTCAAATTTTTCACCATTAGCCATAGCTCTGATATCGGCCATAGTACCAGATGTTTCCTCACATTGATCCAATAATGTCATATCGAAGTTGATAACTTGCAAAGGTTCAGGGTTTGCTCTTCCCAAAACTGCTATATCACTTAAGTCCTGAATCATATCGGCATCACCTGTTCCTTCGTCTATGGCTCTTACGCTTTCCAATAAGTCGGTATTATTACGGTATGCATAGCGAAGTGCATGGGAGGTACTGTTGCGTAAGTCATAAGCTCCCGGGCTCTTATTGGCCCATTGCTCTTCTGCATCCTCACGATCTTTCTGCTGCCCTGCCCATTGCGACTGAGAATAACGCAAGCCTCCGGCTATCCGGTTTAAATGTTCAAAATGGGTTTCGGGAATACCGGCTGACATCAGTTTAGCTTTGTCCTTTAAGCTCCATTGGTACAAATCTTCAGCTTCCTGGGCATAAATACCAATTGGCATTCGGGGTGTTTTGATGTCTTCGGGAAGAATGGCCTGTACTTCAGGCAACACTACTTCGTAGTCAGAAAAGTTAGTCATAATTACTATCTTTAAAAAGTTAATAATACCAGACCCTTCCAGCTGCTTCTTCCATAAAGCTCGTCATAGTTTTCCGGTTGAAGCTCGCCGGAGGGTGATCTGGTTGCATTTAGCGTAATCAATTTAAATAAATTATTAATTATAATCAATATAAATTAAATAAGCTTTGGTTAAAAAGGAACCACTAAGATGGGACGCTAGAAAAAAAAGGAACCGCCAAGACGCCAAGGATGCGCTAAGTGCGCTAAGAAAAAAAAAAACTCTGCGACCTCTGCGGTTAAATTTTGCCTTTGCACTCTCTGCGGTTAATCTCTGCTACTAAAAAATGAACCGCCAAGACGCCAAGGATGCGCTAAGTTCGCTAAGAAAAAAATGAAACTCTGCGACCTCTGCGGTTAAATTTTCCCTTTGCGCTCTCTGCGGTTAAGCTTTGCGTTCTCCGCGGTTAAAAATAAAATAACAACTATGCCCAAACTCGCCATACTTCACTACCTCCCCCTCGAATACTACCCCCCTGTTACCAACTTAATAGACTATATTACCCATGAACGCAGTAAAGACTTAAAGGTAAAAGTATTTAGTTGCAGGAATGTAAAAGGGAGAGAAGGTTATAGGGTTCAGGGTATAGGAAATAGGAGAAAGGATATAGGGTATAGATCAAAGGATATAGGAGATAAGGATTTAGAAAATAGGGATAAGGGCATCGGTAATAGGTCAGGAGATCCTAAAACCAATAACCTAATACCTAAAATTCTTCGCTCTCCTTTCCCCAAAGAAACCGACAACAGTATCATCCGCCTCCTCAAATACCTACATTACAATCTCTTCACGCTTTTGAACCTATTGATCTATCGGCCTAATGCCCTTCTATACTATGAGAGTTACTCCGCCTGGCCGGCATATATCTACTCCAAGTTCTTTAATCAAAAGTGCCGTATCTTCATCCATCATCATGAGTATGCTTCAAAAGAATGGTATTCTAAAACCATGAAGCAGGTACAGTATTTTCATCAATTGGAAAAAAAATGGCTCTATCCAAGGGCTACATGGAATAGTCAGACCAATGAAGATCGTTTACAGTTCTTTCATCAGGATCACCCGGGTTTAAAAAAGGAGCAATTAAGAATCCTGCCTAATTATCCTCCCAGTAAGTGGAAAGTTGAAAGTTTAAAGTTCAAAGTTGATTTCAATGCAGATCTTTCTTGCATTGTTCCTCAATCACTTAATGCCTACAACCTAAATCCTAAACCCAATCCACTAAACCCTATCAAACTTGTCTACGTAGGCTCCCTCTCCTTTCAATCCACTTATTTAAAAGAACTATGTGAATGGGTGCTATTACAAAACGGAAAAATACAGTTTGACATTTATGCATACAACCTATATGATGATGTAAAGGAATATTTAAGTGGGATAAACTCATCATGGGTCAATTACTATGAGGAAGGCATTGAGTATAACGATCAGCCAAAGGTATTAGCGCAATACGATGTGGGGTTGATATTATACAAAGCGCATAACCAAAACTACACCTATAATGCACCCAATAAACTATTTGAGTATATGGCCTGTGATTTGGATGTTTGGTATCCGGATGTATTACAAGGGCCAAAGCCGTATATTACAGCAACCAGCTACCCAAAGGTGGTTCCGGTAGATTTTGAAGATTTAGAAAACTTTGATTATACTAAAGCCATTGATAAAGAAGGTTTGGAGTATAAGCCATCGGAGTATTTTTGTGAAGAGGTTTACAAGGAGTTGGTAGAGGCGTTAAGAAGTTAATAAAACTGGAAAAAAGGTAACCGCAAAGCACGCCAAGAAGGCGCAGAGAGCGCGGAGAAAAAAAAGGAAACTCTGCCGTTTAAAAAAGAAAACGCTAAGACGCCAAGAAGGCGCTAAGGACGCAAGGAAAAAGAAAAACCTTTGCGAACTCTGCGGTAAAAATGGGAACCGCTAAGACGCAAAGGATACGCTAAGTGCGTTAAGAAAAAAGAAAACTCTTTGCGAACTCTGCGATTATTTCTCTCTGCGCTCTCTGCGGTAAAAAAAAAGGAAACCGCCAAGACGCAAAGGATACGCTAAGGACGCAAGGAAAAAAGAAAAAACTCTGCGTACTCTGCGATTATTTCTCTCTGCGCTCTCTGGGGTAAAAAAAAGGAAACCGCTAAGGCGCTAAGTATACGCTAAGGACGCAAGGAAAAAAGAAAAAACTCTGCGTACTCTGCGATTATTTCTCTTTGCGACCTCTGCGGTTAAAAAAGAAAACCGCCAAGACGCTAAGAAGGCGCTAAGTTCGCTGAGAAAATATTTTTTTGACTACCGCGGTTAATAATTAAGCGGTTAAACAATGAAAAATGAATATCCTCTACATCGGTCAATATACTAACAGTACCACCAGTATGTTGCCGATTATTTCAAGTAATATTCATGATTTTTTTTGAAACCACAGCATAGTAATCTATTATTTTTATTAAATTAGATGATTACAATCTATATATTTGAGTAAAATGATAGATCGAATACTATATAACACAATTAATAAGGAATGGGATTCAGGCAAAGTCATCATAGTTCTTGGCCCTCGTCAATCGGGTAAAACAACTTTACTCAGCAATTTATGTAAGTCAAAAGGTGAATTTCTTTATCTAAATGGAGATGATCCTGAAATAAGAGCTATTCTGGAAAATGCCGGCGAAAAAAAACTACGCCAAATTATAGGTTCATTTAAAACCATTTTTATTGATGAAGCACAACGCATTAAAAACATTGGTTTAAGTGCAAAAATTATTCATGATCAAATTAATGATACACGGTTACTATTAAGTGGTTCATCAGCTTTAGAGTTATCCAGTTCGTTTAACGAACCTCTAACAGGGAGAAAATGGGAATACAGGCTTTATCCCATCTCATGGCAGGAAATGGTGAATACCTTTGGTTTTTTAGATGCAAGATTACAACTAGATGAACGACTGATATATGGCATGTATCCAGAGGTAGTATCCACCCCAAAGCAACAGGAAAGAGTCATAAAAAGTATGGCCGGAAGCTATCTTTATAAAGACTTATTACAACATGATCAAATCAGAAAGCCTGAGCTATTAGATAAATTACTAATGGCTTTAGCTTTTCAGCTGGGATCGGAAGTAAATTACAACGAGCTATCCTCCATGCTGCGCATAGATCGGGCTACAATCGAAAAATATATAGACTTGTTAGCAAAGGCTTTTGTAATATTTAAACTCCCACCATTTAGTCGGAATTTAAGAAATGAAATTGCTACCAGTCGAAAAATTTACTTTTACGACAACGGGATACGCAATGCCATTATAGGCGATTTTAGACCTATTGAATTACGTAATGATATGGGGGCATTATGGGAGAATTTCATTATTTCTGAGCTAATGAAACAATATCACTATCAGGATCAAGATGGTCGATTCTATTTCTGGCGAACATATCAACAACAAGAAATAGATTTAATTTTAGAAACAGAAGCCAAATATACAGCGTACGAAATAAAATGGAACAGCAGAAAAAAAGTTAAATTCCCAACAACATTCACCCAAAATTACCTGCCGTGTGACACCAAAGTGATTAATCCGGAAAATTTTGAAGACTTGCTTATTAATTAAACCATAAACTACCGTAAAAACACTAGACACATTATCTCTAACGAGCTATTAACCTATCCACCTAACACTCTAATATCCTAAATCTTAATGTATGAACATCCTATATATCGGTCAATACACTAATGGTACCACCAGTAAAATGCGAGCCGACCAACTTAAACAAATCCTGGGTACCTCCCCTTTAGGGGATAGAGGGGTAACTTTCCACATTATTAACACCCATATTCCCTTTTTTCAAACCCATCGCATATGGCGTTCCTTAGGTTTCAGATACAAAGGAGGCCCACTGATTTCAAAAGTCAACAAATACGTCCTAAATCAACTCAGCAACTCAACAACTCAACAATTTAACCTGATTTGGGTAGACAAAGCCATCTTCCTTACACCCCAAACCACCCAATACCTTAAATCACTCACCGATAAACTGGTCCACTTCACCCCTGACATGGCTTTTTATGGAAACCAGTCGGTTCTCTTTAATAAGAACATTAAGCTATACGACTACCTCATAACAACAAAAACAGCTGAGGTTAAAGAATATACCAAATACATCGAAAACGACCAACTGATTGTCACCACACAAGGCTTTGATAAAAGCTTACATCAACCTGTTATACCATTTAATGAGAAAAAAGCATCTGTGGCTTTTATAGGTTTATGTGAACCTAGCCGGGAGGAAATGCTACAAATGTTGATCGATCATCAAATAAAAATTAAACTGGCAGGAAAAGGATGGAGCGCATTTGTGGAAAAAAATAAAAACTCAACTTACTTAAATTACGTAGGTGAAGGGTTATTTTCGAAAGACTATACCCGTTTTATCTCCTCTGCCTACTTTAGCATTGGTATGTTATCCAAAAACTTTCCCGAACTCCACACTACCCGCACCTTTGAGATACCGGCCTGTGGTACTGCTTTGATAACGGAACGCAACGAAGAAACTATATCATTTTTTACCGAAGAAGAAGCTATTTTTTACGACAGTGCAGAAGAAATGATCGAGAAGATAAAGTATTATCAAAATCATTTAGATGAGTTGGAAGTACGCACACACAAAGGAACCGAAAGAGTGCATAAAGATGGTAGGGATTACGAATCGATTTTAAGATCTGTGCTTCATCAGATAAATATATTGAAGTAACATAAAAACCAAAGAACTGCTATGTAGGCGCTAAGGACGCAAGAAAAAAAACAGCTAAGGTGCTAAAAAAAACCTTTGCGACCTCCGCGATTAATTAAAACTTTGCGTTCTCTGCGGTAAAATAGGAACCGCTAAGACGCCAAGAAGGCGCAATGGACGCTAAGAAATTTTCCCTTTGCGTACTCCGCGATTTAATTTTTCTTTGCGACCTCTGCGGTTAAACTTGCCCTCTGCGGTTAAAAAAGGGAACCGCCAAGAAGCCAAGGTTACGCCAAGTTCGCTAAGAAAATATTTTTACAACCTCTCCATTTAAAAAGAAAAACTCTGCGACCTCTGCGGTTAATTTCTCTTTGCGACCTCTGCGGTTTAAAATTACTCTGCGCACTCTGCGGTTAAAAAAAGGGAACCGCCAAGACGCTAAGGTTACGCCAAGTTCGCTAAGAAAAAAATAGCGATCTCTGTGATAAAAAATTCTTTGCATCCTCTGCGGTTAAAAAAGGAAACCGCCAAGACGCTGAGAAGGCGCCAAGTTCGCTGTGAAAATATTTTTACAACCTCTCCATTTAAAAAGAAAAACTCTGCGACCTCTGCGGTTAATTTCCCTTTGCGCACGCTGCGGTTAAAAAAAGAACCGCCAAGACGCTAAGGTTACGCCAAGTTCGCTAAGAAAAAAATAGAGATCTCTTCGATAAAAAATTCTTTGCGCCCTCTGCGGTTAAAAAAGGAAACCGCCAAGACGCTAAGGTTACGCCAAGTTCGCTAAGAAAAAAATAGCGATCCCTGCGATAAAAAATTCTTTGCGACCTCTGCGGTTAAAAAAGGAAACCGCCAAGACGCCAAGGTTACGCCAAGTTCGCTAAGAAAAACTCTGCGTACTCTGCGGTTAATCTTTTTTTGTTAACTTGAAACTTCTTTAAACTTCCTTTTATGACCGAAAACGAAATAGCCTCCAAAGTAGTATCAGCTGCAATAAATGTCCATAAAGCCTTAGGTCCCGGGTTACTTGAGAAAGCCTATCAGGAATGTTTAGGGTATAAGTTAAAACAGGAAGGTTTAAGAATAGAAGTAGAAAAACCTATGCCTTTGGTATTTGAAGGGGTAAATCTTGAATGTGGATACAGGATAGATATACTAGTTGAAAATAAAGTGGTTATCGAGCTTAAAAGTGTGGAATCTTTAAACGACGTTCATTTAGCACAAACACTCACCTATATGAAACTGGGAAATTATAAACTGGGCTTGCTGATTAACTTCAATGTAGCTTTATTAAAACAAGGTATTAAAAGAGTAGTCAATAAATTATAAATTAACCATTAGGACGCTTAAAAAAGGGAACCGCCAAGACGCTAAGGATGCGCTAAGGCCGCTAGAAAAAAAACTTTGCGCACGCTGCGTTTTAAAATTACTCTGCGCACTCTGCGGTTAAAAAAAGGGAACCGCCAAGAAGCCAAGGTTACGCCAAGTTCGCTAAGAAAAAAATAGAGATCTCTTCGATAAAAAATTCTTTGCGCACTCTGCGGTTAAAAGAGGGAACCGCCAAGACGCTAAGGTTACGCCAAGTTCGCTGAGAAAATATTTTTACAACCTCTCCATTTAAAAAGAAAAACTCTGCGACCTCTGCGGTTAATTTCCCTTTGCGACCTCTGCGGTTTAAAATTACTTTGCGCACTCTACGGTTAATCTATTCTTTGCGTTCTCCGCGGTTAATCTTTGCGTTCTTTGCGGTTATTAAAATCTTTGCGATCTTTGCGGTTATTATTTTTTTTATATTAGCCCTGCCAATCGATATTCATGTTAGAAAACTTACAAAAAGAAAAAGGCTGGATTTGGATTCTCCCTGCTACACTGTTATTCATCGTTGCATTTGGGCTGCAGACCTGGACATCTATTGGCCTGGCCTTTACCGGTTTTTATGTGTACCGGGTTATCCTTAATATGGGGCATAAAATCCCTATTATTGATTTAATGACTGCCCTGGCCGCCCTGCAATGGATCCTGGGTCCCTATATCGATTACCATAACGATGTTACACATTTTAAGTACTATATGTATGTACCCGAAGAACAGTATATGGCCTATGCCGTCCCTGCCATTATCATGTTTCGTTTAGGTACCCTGTTTTATAAAGACGAATCCGATTTGAATGCGATTGGAGCCAGAGTCTCCCACCTTTTAAATTCCTATCCCAGGTTACCCTATATCCTCGTTGCGGCAGGGCTGCTGATTCCTTATTTAAACGCATTTATTCCGGCATCACTGCGCTTTGTATTTTTCTTGCTGGCCAATGTCAAATATGTGGGCGCTATCTATCTGCTGTTCTCTCCCTCCGCTAACCGCTGGGCTATATTTGCAGGGGTAATGTCTTTTACCGCCTTAGCTTCTATTGCTTCCGGTATGTTCCATGATTTATTGCTATGGGCTATGCTTACCTTTACCTTTGTGGCGCGGGAATTAAAATTATCTATGGGGTCAAAATTAATCATTGCCATATTGGGTATGTTTCTGGCTATAACCATACAATCGGTAAAACACGAATACCGTACTTTTCTAAAAAATGGATATGGAGGTAATAAGGTCTCCCTATTCGTAGGTCTGGCCACCGAACAATGGTCCAATGGGCGTATCGTTAACCCCAGCTCTGATGAGGATATGAATGCCCGCTTAAATCAAGGATGGATTATATCGGCTGTCATGAAAAACATACCCGAGCGGGAACCTTATGCCGGGGGGTCTACCATCACCGAAGGAATAACAGCCAGTTTATTGCCCCGTTTTTTAGCGCCCAATAAAAAGAAAGCAGGGGGAAGGGATAATTTTATGCGTTTTACGGGTCTCCCACTTGGCGAAAACACCAGTATGGGTATCAGTCTGGCCGGAGAGGGTTATGCCAACTATGGCCGATGGGGAGGTATACTTTTTATGTTCTGCTGGGGTTTATTTGTGGGCTGGTTCTGGAAAAAACTGAGCCGGTGGAGCTACTTCTACCCTACCCTGTTAATTTGGAGTCCCATATTATTTTTGCAGGTGATTAAGGCGGAAACGGAATTCGTGGTGGTTTTAAATCACTTGATTAAAGCGAGCGTATTGGTGTTTGGTTTATTGTGGTTTATAAAGAGGCAGTGGAGAGTGAGGGTGTAAGTCAGGGTTTTGGGTATAGGATGTAGGTTGTAGGGTATAGGTTTTAGGGTATAGAAAATAGGATGGAGGAAATGGGATGGAGAAAATAGGTTTTAGGGTTTAGGGATTAGGGTGTAGGTTGTAGGGTATAGGTTTTAGGGTGTAGGTTGTAGGGTATAGGTTTTAGGGTGTAGGTTTTAGGGTTTAGGGTTTTGGTTGTTTAGAGGAAATAAGTGCATTTATCATTTTTAGAATTTCAAATGCCTCATCTTCAAGCTCTACAAGTTGCTCATCGGAAATATAATTTCTCCTTCTAAATAAATAGAGTACCGTTAATGATTCAAAAAGTGATCCTCTGGAATAATACAGGAATGTAACGAAATCTTTTGCTGAATTGCGTCCCTTGCCCTCAGCAATGTTCTGTGGAACCGAAGCTGAAGCTGCCTCAAGTTGTTCTATTAATCTATAATGTCAGTTTATTTTTTCAGTAATATCAAGGCACCTATCAGCAAAATCCATTGCTTTATGCCAAACATTCAATTGTTTAAAGTTAAATCTTTCCATATTTTAAAGGATAAATTGTTAAAATATTGATTCCTAAATCCTGTTAGCAAACCACTACCTCATCTCCTATAACCCACCACCTATACCCTATACCCAATACTCAATACCCTATTCCCTATTATACCCTACATTCTATACCCTACTCCCTACACCCTCATAAACCTCCCCATACATTTTACCAACCACACCTGCCTTAAACCGTGCCACATTCTTTGCGCCATCCTCAATTAACCTGGTTCTTACTTCCTCATCCATTATTAGGTTGTCAATTGCCTGTTGAATTTCATCCATATTATTCGGGCAAACCAATAAAGAAGCACCTCCTGCAATTTCTTTCATGGCCCCAAAATTGGAGGTAACCACTGGTCTTCCTGTAGCCTGCGCCTCAATAATGGGCAGACCAAACCCTTCGTAAAAACTGGGAAAACATAGCATATCGCATCGCCTGTAAGCATCCAAAATTTCCTCGTAAGGAACCTGTACCAGGTTTTCAACTTCAAGTTTGTATTTATCCACCAATGCCTGCTGCTGTTCAGTCATCTTTCCAACAATAATTAGGCGGATGGACGAAGGCTTGTGGCAAGTTGCTTGTGGCTCGTTTTCACTATTGACCAATGACTGCTGACTACCTTCCCTTCGATCATTAAGTGATTCTTTTGCGACGGGATGTTGAGCGAAGTGAAATCCCGATTCTTTCGAGTATATTTGGCTTCGGGGTCGCTTCTCTGTCAGTCCGACAGACGGGGCTCCAACTGCCTCCAATATCCCCTCCACATTTTTATTGGGCTTTGTCCCCATGATTAGAATGGTTGGCTTTTCTTTATTAAACGCTTTGGGAGAATAGGTAATTTCATCCGGCAATGGATTTGGGATAACCACAATCTTAGAAGAATCACAGTCTGTCCATTTTACTAATTGTTCTTTGGTATGATAGGATATAGCAGTAACTACCCGTGCTCTCTTAACCGGAATTGTCACCCACAAATACTTTAAAATTTTAAACCGCCATCCCTTATAGTCAGCCAAGGATTCCAGGTCGTGATAAGTAACAATAAGTCCTTTTTTAGGCAGAGCCAATGCAATAAAAGTTATATCTCCTGTAATGTGGTTGATGTCACCTTTGTTTTTTCTGGCTTCAAAAAGAGCTTTCAATCTACCGAGCCAACCAGATGTTCCATTTTTAAGTTTATAAATAGTAGGTTCTACCTGCTCCGGTAAGTGAGCGATGACTTGTTCAAACACTTTTTCGATACTAAAGTATTGTGCTTGTGGTTTACGAAAGAAGAAGGTGACTTTTGTTTTGTTAGGCATTGTTTTCCCCGTTTAGTTTTGTTTATCCCCTACTCACCCTGACAGCGTCAGAGACCGGTTAGCGCAGGTAAAAAGTTTAGATATTAAACAACCGATCATACGATTTAACCAATCCCGGATCATGGATAAACCTTTCTGCCCTCTTCCTGGCACCCTCGCACCACCCTTCAAACTCCTCTTGTTCCATCTCCTTCAACAAATTCAACACACCCTCCCAACTGTTTCCTTGACTTTCGACTTTCGACCTTCGACTTTCAACTAACGAAATATCCCAGCCTGCTTTACGACCAGTTAGTCCTCTCCACGGTGTCTGGTCACTGATTAAAACAGGCCGGCCGGCCATCAGGCTTTCCAATATCACATGGCCAAAATTCTCACCTCTGGAGGGCAAAAACAGGGCATGGTAATTTTGAATGGTATCCCCTACCCGATCAGCTTCAACAGTACCTTTATGGGTAACTTTAATGTTTTCGGGTAATTTAACAATAACGCTTTTGCATTCTTCCCAATACTGTTGGTTATAGACCTGTCCGTACAAATCAAAGGAGATCCTGCCTTCCACTTTTCCCAGCTCCAACAAACATTCAATGGCAAACAAAGTATTTTTTTCCGGCGAAATACGGGCCAGGCTAACCAGTTTTAGTTCCCCGCCAACTTTATTTATACTTTTCTCTTCGGGCAACGTCTTCTTAGGTAAGTTATCCGCTACCTGAACCTTTAACCCTAGACCCAAAATCCCATTTATATCTTCCTTTTCCTTTTCGTTGGTGGCATGAAAAGTTACTCCCTTATATAAATTGAATAGTTTTACCAACTTCAAAAACAGCTTCTTCTTACCTCCCTTAACATCGATAGCACTCTGTGCCAACATACCCCTGGAAGCCACTACTTTTTTGCCCGAAAACTTTCTCAATGCAATCAATGGCATAATTGAAAATTTCCAGGAATAGATTCCATTTATGTAGGCAACATCAAATGTAGTAGATGAAATAATATTTTTAAATGTTGATAGGTTCTGGTTTTCAGCAGCGGCATAATATACTTTTACCCCCTCACTAAAGTCAGTCCATTGATTGGGCTCGATACCTTTGTAGGGCATAATTTCCGTATAATCCGTATTCCTGGTAACAATATAAAACGCATATTCATCTCTTAGATACTCCACCATATTGGCCATGGATCGTACCGGCCCGCCGGCCTTATACCCCGGCAGAAACCAGTCGATAAAAATCAGGATCTTCTTCTTTTGCATGAAATTTACTTTAGGCTTTAAAGATAGAGAATAAGTTGAAAGAATATAAAGTTTGTAAAGTTGAAACGTCACAAAGCCGAAACCACCTGGGACTTCCCCTTTAGGGGCCAGGGGTGAACCATAGCATGTTACAAGGAAAAGGAAACCCGGATGAATTGCAACAAAGCAACATCGTACGGGAGATTGACATTTACTTCTCCATTACCAATCCCCCTGCAAGGCTATAATTGCAGCATGAAGTATTTACCGCCCCCTTTGCCAAGGGGGAGAATATTCCGAAACGCATTACCTACCTGTTGGAACGAAGTAGCCTGTCTGATACAAAAAAAATCGTTTAAACTTTGGCGGAAAATCGGCACATGGCACCCTCCGACCCTCACAGTGCAATGGACTTCCCCTTTAGGGGCCAGGGGTGAACGGTGGCATGTTACATGAAAAAAGATGACCCGGATGAATTGAAGCAATGCAACATCGTACGGGCGATTGACATTAGATGGTATCCCTCCAGGGCCAATCCCCCTGCAAGGCTTTAATTGCAGCATGAATATTTACCACCCCCTTTGCTAAGGGGGAAATTATTCCTAAACCCATTACCTATCTGTTGAAACGAAGCAGCCAGTCTCGATACAAAAAAGATCGTTTAAACGTTGGCGGAAAATCGGCACATGGCACCCTCCGACCCTCACAGTGCAAAGGCTTCCCCTTTAGGGGCCAGGGGTGAAAGTGGTATGTTACATGGAAAAGGGAACCCAGATGAATTGCAACAATGCAGCATCGTACGGGAGATTGACATCAGTGGTATCCCTCCAGGGCCAATCCCCCTGCAAGGCTATAATTGCAGCATGAATATTTACCACCCCCTTTGCCAAGGGGGAGAATATTCCGAAACGCATTACCTACCTGTTGGATCGAAGTAGCCTGTCCCGATACAAAAAAGATGGTTTAAACGTTGGCGGAAAATCGGCACATGGCACCCTCCGACCCTCACAGTGCAATGGACTTCCCCTTTAGGGGCCAGGGGTGAACGTGGCATGTTACATGAAAAAAGATGACCCGGATGAATTGAAGCAAAGCAACATCGAACGGGCGATTGACATTTACTTCTCCATGACCCATCCCCCTGCAAGGCTATAATTGCAGCATGAATATGTACCGCCCCCTTTGCTAAGGGGGTGATTAACCCTAAATTCATCAACTACCTGTTGGATCGAAGTAGCCTGTCCGATACAAAAAAGATGATTTAACCGTTGGCGGAAAATCGGCACATGGCACCCTCCGACCCTCACAGTGCAAAGGACTTCCCCTTTAGGAGCCAGGGGTGAACCGTGGCATGTTAGAATGAAAAGATGACCCGGATGAATTGCAACAATGCAAAATCGTACAGGGGATTGACATTAGATGGTATCCCTCCATGACCCATCCCCCTGCAAGGCTATAATTGCAGCATGAATATGTACCGCCCCCTTTGATAAGGGGGAGATTATTCCGAAACCCAATACGCAGCACAAGGGATGTAAACCACTTTTTGGCAGGCATGAAGAAGTTGAAATGTAAAAGCGAATTCCCTAATTACACAACGTAAATCTGTGGATAAAAGAAAAAATAGAATTATTTTGTGCCGACTATGACAAAACAGGGATACTTTACGAATGAAGAAATCATTCTCCTGGATTGGATCCAGGGAAAGATTACCCGACCCAACGAGGCATTTTCTATAGAGAAGGCACATTTGTTTGCCCTAAAAAATGGATTATCACCTTATCTTTTTCATCGCATCAAAGACAATAAAGAGATTATCCCCGATGAACTCTACCCGATTTTAAAAAAGGACTATTTTAACGCCCTGTTCCGAAACACGCGCATTCAAAATGTCTGGAAGGAAATTCAGGAATTGCTGAATGCACATCATCTTTCGTTTGTACCCTTAAAAGGTATTTTCCTCGCTCAATACATTTATCCGGATTTTAATACCCGCCCGATGAGCGATCTGGATATTCTAATTATGTACGGACAAGCGCAACAGGCTTTCGATTTACTCGTAAGCAAAGGAGCCCAACACTCAGGCGAAAAACAGGCAGCGCACGATAAAAAGACAGGTCATCATTTACCTGGAATTATTTTCAAAGGTGTCTTGATTGAATTACATACCAGCCTGTTTCCCCTGGACGTAGATTATCAAATTCCCAATGACCTTATCGAAAAGAGCCTGATCAAATACGACAATGTATTCACATTACCTCCCATGCTCAACTTTTGTTACCTGTGTATGCATGCATATTCAACCATGCGAAGAGGAGGGATTCGCTTAAGCTGGTTTCTGGATTTGGTATTGCTTTCTCAGTCAGAATATTTTAAAGCAGATAAGTTAGAGCTGACGAAGATCATCCAGCAGCTAAATATCCAAGTCCCTGTTTTGGATGTAATGAAGAAAGCCGAGTTTCTGTTCGACTATCGTTTTGAATTTGTTCCCAAAAGCCTTCAAGGCTCCTTGTCAACCACTGAATCATCTGTTTTTGTGCGGCTTATACAAGAATCCGGTCAGCAAAACACGGATTACAGTTACGCCATAGCATTTGAACGATTAAAGAATACCAAAGGACTGGGGAACAAATTACGGTTTATTAAAAGTGTCCTACTAAGGGGTGACAACACCAGGGTGACTTCTTTGATCAAAAGACTATGGACGGTTACTACAAGATCTTTTCGAATGTTTCTTTCAAAAAGCAGGTAATGCAGGCAAGGGTGTGACACTTCCCCTCCAACAATCGACAAAGCACAGTCCAGCCGGAAAGCGTTGCCAGTGCAGGCGATCGACATTCCCCCATGCAAACCTGCACCAATATTTATCGTCGGGAAGGAGGGCAGTCTCGAACCAGTCTGGCCACCATAACGCTATGGGGGAATTCACATTAGATGGTATCCCTCCAGAACCAATCCCCCTGCAAGGCTATAATTGCAGCATGAAAATGTACCGCCCCCTTTGCTAAGGGGGAGATTAGCCCTAAATTCATCACCTAGCTGTTGGAACGAAGAAGCCTGTCCCGATACAAAAAAGATCGTTTAAACGTTGGCGGAAAATCGGCACATGGCACCCTCCAACCCACAAAGTGCGAAGGCTTCCCCTTTAGGGGCCAGGGGTGAACGTGGCATATTACAAGGAAAGGGGAACCCAGATGAATTGCAACAAAGCAACATCGTACGGGAGATTGACATTTACTTCTCCACGGCCAATCCCCCTGCAAGGCTATAATTGGAGCATGAATATTTACCGCCCCCTTTGCTAAGGGGGAGATTATTCCGAAACCCATTACCTATCTGTTGAAACGAAGTAGCCTGTCCGATACAAAAAAAAACGTTTAAACGTTGGCGGAAAATCAGCACATGGTACCCTCCGACCCTCACGGTGCGAAGGACTTCCCCTTTAGGGGCCAGGGGTGAACGGTGACATGTTACATGGAAAAAGATGACCCGGATGAATTGCAGCAATGCAGCATCGTACGGGAATTCACATTAGATGGTATCCCTCCAGGGCCAATCCCCCTGCAAGTCTCTGTTTTTAGCCACTGTATTTACCGCCCCCTTTGCTAAGGGGAAGATTAACCCTAAATTCATAACCTACCTGATGAACGAAGTATTTAAACTTTGGCGGAAAATCGGCACATGGCACTCTCTAGACCCTCACAGTGCAATGGACTTCCCCTTTAGGGGCCAGGGGTGAACGTGGCATGTTACAAGGAAAAGGGAACCCGGATAAATTGCAGCAAAGCAACATCGTACGGGAGATTGCCATTAGATGGTATCCCTCCAGGACCAATCCCCCTGCAAGGCTATAATTGCAGCATGAATATGTACCGCCCCCTTTGCTAAGGGGGAGATTATTCCTAAACCCATTACCTATCTGTTGAAACGAAGCAGCCAGTCTCGATACAAAAAAGATCGTTTAAACGTTGGCGGAAAATCGGCACATGGCACCCTCCGACCCTCACAGTGCATAGGCTTCCCCTTTAGGGGCCAGGGGTGAACGTGGCATGTTACAAGGAAAAGGGAACACAGATGAATTGCAGCAATGCAGCATCCTTCGGGGGATTGACATCAGTGGTATCCCTCCATTACCAATCCCCCTGCAAGGCTCTGTTTTTGGCCACTATATTTAACACCCCTTTGCTAAGGGGGAGATTAACCCTAAATTCATCAACTACCTGTTGGATCGAAGTAGCCTGTCCGATACAAAAAAGATGATTTAACCGTTGGCGGAAAATCGGCACATGGCACTCTCTAGACCCTCACAGTGCAATGGACTTCCCCTTTAGGGGCCAGGGGTGAACGGAGGCATGTTACATGAAAAAAGATGACCCGGATGAATTGCAACAAAGCAACATCCTGCGGGCGATTGACATTAGATGGTATCCCTCCAGGACCAATCCCCCTGCAAGGCTCTATTTTTAGCCACTGTGTTTACCGCCCCCTTTGCTAAGGGGGAGATTATTCCGAAACCCATTACCTACCTGTTGGAACGAAGTAGCCTATCCTGATACAAAAAAGATGATTTAACCGTTGGCGGAAAATCGGCACATGGCACCCTCCGACCCTCACAGTGCAATGGACTTCCCTTTTAGGGGCCAGGGGTGAACGGTGGCATGTTACATGGAAAAAGATGACCCGGATAAATTGCATCTATGCAACATCGTACGGGCGATTGACATTTACTTCTCCACGGCCAATCCCCCTGCAAGGCTTTAATTGCAGCATGAATAGGTACCGCCCCCTTTGCTAAGGGGGAGATTAACCCTAATTTCATCAACTACCTGTTGGAACGAAGTAGCCTGTCCGACACAAAAAAAATCGTTTAAACTTTGGCGGAAAATCGGCACATGGCACCCTCCGACCCTCACAGTGCGAAGGACTTCCCCTTTAGGGGCCAGGGGTGAGCGAGGCATGTTACATGAAAAAAGATAACCCGGATGAATTGCAGCAATGCAGCATCGTACGGGGGAATTGCCATTAGATGGTATCCCTCCAGGACCAATCCCCTTGCAAGGCTATAATTGCAGCATGAATATGTACCGCCCCCTTTGCTAAGGGGGAGATTAACCCTAATTTCATCAACTACCTGTTGGAACGAAGTAGCCTATCCGGCTTTAAACGAAAGCCGGTGGGATGAATAAAATGATCTATTCGGTTTAGGGTTTCTGTTTTTTTTCTATTTTTGAGCTATATAGGTTAAACATCCGGAACACTTTAGATCAAACCGATTTCGGAAATACCGGTATACTTGTCCGGGTATTGACGGATAATCTATATTTTTTATAATTTAAGTAGTATTACCTGTACAATAAATAATAACACATTTAAATCAAAAAACTTTATTAAACATGAAAAAAGTATCTGTAGGAGTAGATATAGGTGGAACCAACACCGCTATTGGGATTGTAGATGAATCCGGAAATGTAGTCACCAAAGGAGGTATTGAAACACCAAGCCACGGAGATATTGAAAAATATATGGACGATTTAGCAGCTGCCATTCGTGATTTGATTAGTTCGGCTGGAGAAATACTAACCGTATTAGGAATTGGGGTTGGTGCTCCAAACGGAAACTATTACAGCGGTACCATCGAATATGCGCCCAACTTGTCGTTCAAAGGCGTTATTCCCATGGTGGAACTATTGAAAAAACGCTTCCCTGAATTGGATTATATAGCATTAACAAACGATGCCAATGCTGCCACCATCGGAGAAATGATTTATGGAGGGGCCAAAGGCATGAAAAACTTTGTCATGTATACATTGGGCACAGGCGTAGGTTCCGGCATTGTTGTCAACGGAGATTTGGTGTACGGCCATGATGGTTTTGCCGGAGAATGCGGACATACTACTTTAATACCCGGCGGCAGAGATTGCGGTTGCGGGGCTAAAGGTCATTTAGAGGCATACTGTTCCGCGCCCGGAATGAAGCGTACCGCCTTTGAATTAATGGCCAAATACAATGCTACAGATTCTAAACTGGCAGATAAATCGTTTAACGAATTGGATTCTAAGATGATTTTTGATGCTGCGGAGGCCGGCGACAAAGTGGCTTTAGAGGTATTTGAGCTTACCGGAAAATATCTGGGACAAGGGTTAGCCGATACCGTTCACCATTTAAGCCCCGAAGCGATTTTCCTATTTGGAGGGCCTACTGCGGCAGGTGATTACATCTTTAAACCAACCAAAGAAAGCCTGGAAGAGCATTTGCTTCCTATCTTCACGGATAAAATAAAAATCCTTCCGTCTGAACTAAACAGTGGTGATGCTGCTATTGTGGGAGCAAGCGCCCTAGTTTATAAGGAAATGGAAAAATAATGAAGTCGACAGTGAACATCAGTGAACAGTGAGAGGTTGAAAGGCAATGCCATTAACTTAATTCATATCGGCACCCTATCCCTGCACCTTTGGCGCTGCACTTCCCCCAAACCTATGGGCTAAAGGGTAACACTGATTGACATGGGGTAAAAAACAGTTACTTAAAAAAAGCTGTTTCTTTTCACGAGCGTATCTTATTCTTCCCCTGGTTTTGATACCGGGGGAAGTACCACGCCTAAGTGGGGCGAAGAAGATGTTTTTATAAGAAGCATTTACGCTATATACATGGCGCCTAAGTGGGGCGAAAAAATAGGATAGTTTATTTGTTAAATTAGAGGCAGTTGGGTGAAAGGTGCAGTGTTGGAATTTTTCCATGATTTGTATCTTACTTTTTAAGTATGTTTTAGACCTATAAGCATCGTAGTACCTCGGAGCGTCACAGAGCTGGCGGATTGCAGCTTTCAGGCTACCGACTGAGGACTGCTGAGAAAGCAAGCCGTCGACTGATTTTCCATCAAAATTAAATTTCTTGCGAATGGGCGTCACCACGTTCCGACGTATACCGAATACTGACTGCCAAGCGCCGACCATTGACGGATAGCTACTTCTCCTTTAATAGCTTCTGTAATTTAAACATCTCATCCCGGTATTGGGCGGCAGTGATAAAGTCCAACTCTTTGGACGCTTTTTGCATGGCTTTTTTAACTTTCTCTATCGCTTTCTCAAGACCATCTTTACTCATATAACTTACTACAGGATCCGCTGCCACATCCACACCTTCCGGTTCAACATACGCTCTTTCTTCAACGGCACCCTTAGCCAGAACCCCGGTATGCTTCTTGTTGATTTGCTGTGGGGTGATTCCATGGTCTTCGTTATATTTTAATTGTTTTTCTCTTCGATGGTTGGTTGAATCGATGGTCTTCTGCATCGAATTCGTGACCTTATCTGCATACATAATCACCAAGCCATTGATGTTACGCGCAGCACGACCCGCTGTTTGCGTTAAGGAGCGTTCCGACCTTAGGAAACCTTCTTTGTCCGCGTCCAATATGGCCACCAATGACACTTCCGGTAAATCTAATCCTTCCCTTAATAAATTAACGCCCACGAGCACATCAAATATGCCTTTGCGCAGATTTTCCATAATTTCCACCCTGTCCAGGGTATCCACATCGGAGTGAATATATTCGCAATTGATATTCAATTTTTGCAGGTACGAGGTTAACTCTTCCGCCATCCTTTTGGTCAGCGTGGTCACCAACACCCTCTCTTTTACCGCTATACGCTTACGAATCTCTTCCAACAAGTTGTCAATCTGGTTCAGGCTCGGGCGAACCTCTATAATAGGATCCAACAGGCCCGTTGGACGAATCACTTGTTCCACAATAACTCCTTCGCTTTTTTCAATCTCGTAATCCGCAGGAGTGGCAGAAACATATATTGCCGTGTTCACAATATCCTCGAATTCTTCAAATTTCAGCGGTCTGTTATCCATTGCGGCCGGTAAGCGGAAGCCATGTTCCACCAATGTTTCCTTTCGCGATTTATCGCCGCCGTACATGGCTCTGATCTGTGGTATGGTCACATGGCTCTCATCGATCACCATGATAAAATCATCCGGGAAATAGTCCAACAAACAGAAGGGGCGTGTGCCTGCATTCCTTCCGTCAAAGTAACGCGAGTAGTTCTCGATACCCGGGCAATAGCCCAATTCGCGTATCATTTCCAAATCGTAGGTAACCCGCTCTTCGATGCGTTTAGCTTCAAGATGCTTCCCAATATCCTTTAAATAAGTAACATGATCCATCATATCGTCCTGGATCATTCTGATGGCCAACTGGGTGCGTTCTTTTGTAGTCACAAACAGGTTGGCCGGGTAAATCAATATGTTCTCCTGTTGCGAAATAGTGGTCCCCCCAACAGGATCAAAGATCGTGATCTCCTCTACTTCATCGCCCCAAAACCCGATACGGTATGCATTATCGGCATACGCCGGGAATATCTCTACGTTATCCCCTTTCACCCTAAAATTACCGTGATTGAACTCAACCTCATTCCTCGAATACAGACTATCCACCAATAACCTTAACAGCTGGTTTCTGCCTATATCCTGCCCCACCTGAAGGTTGACCACATTGGCATGGAAATCCTCAGGGTTTCCTATTCCATAAAGGCACGAAACGGAAGATACCACAATCACATCTTTTCTTCCAGAAAGAAGGGCCGAACTGGCACTAAGCCTTAATTTTTCAATCTCCTGATTAATCGATAAATCTTTTTCGATGTAAGTATCCGTTACCGGCAGATAAGCTTCGGGCTGGTAATAATCGTAATAAGAAACAAAATACTCGACGGCATTTTCCGGAAAGAAATTCTTAAACTCCCCATATAGCTGTGCTGCCAGCGTTTTGTTATGACTAAGTACCAGGGTCGGCCTTTGCACTTTTTCGATGACATTGGCCACCGTAAAAGTTTTTCCCGAACCGGTAACACCTAACAATGTTTGATGCGGTATATTATCGTTGATTCCATGTACCAGTTGTTTGATCGCTTCCGGTTGATCACCCGTTGGCTTAAAATCCGATATAATTTTAAATTCCATATGAACTGCGCTAATGCGCTGAAAATATAAAAATTAAAATCCAATGCCAATCAATAGATGAAATAAAATGACAATAATTCTGAATGATTAAAGAAAACTTCCCCATAAGTATAGGGCATCTTTACCCATATTACTTTTTAATTAAACCAGGTGCCCATTTATTTTCATCGTGGTATTAGTTCACTGCCTGTGGGCCAATGCTGTTAAACCAAGTGGTATATTATTGTATGTCTTGTAAGCAAACATCATCCAACCCTTCCTCCAGATAGCTCAGCGAAGGCCTGTCGTGACGGAAAGCGGTGCCCAACGGAGGGGTGAATGGATCCTTCCCCCCTTGGAGACCTGTTCATATCTTTATCGCCGGGAAGGAGGGCAGTCTTGGACCAGTCTGACCGCCATAACGCTATGGGGGGGATTGACATTAGATGGCATCCCTCCATTACCAATCCCCCTGCAAGGCTATTATTGCAGCATGAATATTTACCACCCCCTTTGCTAAGGGGGAGATTAACCCTAAATTCATTACCTATCTGTTGGAACGAAGTAGCCTGTCCCGATACAAAGAAGATGATTTAACCGTTGGCGGAAAATCGGCACATGGCACCCTCCTATCCAAACAGTGCAAAGACTTCCCCCTTTAGGGGCCAGGGGTGAACGTAGCATGTTACATGAAAAATGATGACCCGGATGAATTGCAACAAAGCAACATCGTAAGGGAGATTGACATTAGATGGCATCCCTCCAGGACCCATCCCCCTGCAAGGCTCTGTTTTTAGCCACTGTATTTACCGCCCCCTTTGCTAAGGGGGAAATTATTCCTAAACCCATTACCTACCTGTTGGAACGAAGTAGCCTGTCCCGATACAAAGAAGATGATTTAACCGTTGGCGGAAAATCGGCACATGGCACCCTCCGACCCTCACAGTGCAAAGGACTTCCCCTTTAGGGGCCAGGGGTGAACGGTGGCATGTTACAAGGAAAAAGGAACCCGGATGAAATGCAATAAAGCAACATCCTGCGGGCGATTCACATTAGATGGTATCCCTCCAGGACCAATCCCCCTGCAAGGTTCTGTTTTTAGCTACTGTGTTTACCGCCCCCTTTGCTAAGGGGGAAATATTCCTTAAATTGTAACTTCACCCTCGCAATTATATGAAGCAATCCCATTACAATAAAAAACTAAGGCATTTTGCCAAAAAGTTACGAAATGATTCTACAGATGGGGAAATAATCCTCTGGAAGAAAGTCCTGCGAGCAAGACAAATGTATGGTTATCAGTTTAACCGCCAATTTCCCGTTGAAAATTATATCGTCGATTTTATCTGTAGGAAACTAAGGATAGTTATTGAGGTAGACGGTTATTCTCATCAATTTAAAATAGAAGAGGATAAAGAAAGGGACAAAAGATTGTTGGAAATAGGCTATCAAACGATAAGGATTCAGGAATATGATATTAAAACTGACTTGAAAAATGTGATAATTGCCATTGAATCCCTGGTTCTGGACCAAGAAAAAGATTTGGGGTTTAAACAATAACTTCCCCCTTGGAGACCTGTTCATATCTTTATTGTCGGGAAGGAGGGCAGTCTCGGATCAGTCTGGCCACCATAACGCTATGGGGGGATTGACATTAGATGGTATCCCTCCAGGACCAATCCCCCTGCAAGGCTCTGTTTTTAGCCACTGTATTTAACGCCCCCTTTGCTAAGGGGGAGATTAACCCTAAATTCATCAACTATCTGTTGAAACGAAGTAGCCTGTCTGATACAAAAAAAAACGTTTAAACGTTGGCAGAAAATCGGCACATGGCACTCTCCTATTGCAAATACTTCCCCTTTAGAGGCCAGGGGTGAACGGTGGCATGCTACAATGAAAAGATAACCCGGATGAATTGCAACAATGCAGCATCGTACGAGCGATTGACATTTACTTCTCCAAGACCAATCCCCCTGCAAGGCTATAATTGC
Source organism: Saccharicrinis sp. GN24d3 (assembly GCF_052400645.1). Lineage (NCBI taxonomy): Bacteria > Pseudomonadati > Bacteroidota > Bacteroidia > Marinilabiliales > Marinilabiliaceae > Saccharicrinis > Saccharicrinis sp. GN24d3. The sequence goes on along the minus strand of NZ_JBQTGI010000016.1, from coordinate 44,631 downwards.
AGCATGAATATTTACCACCCCCTTTGCTAAGGGGGAAATTATTCCTAAACGCATTACCTATCTGTTGGAACGAAGTAACCTGTCCCGATACAAAAAAGATCGTTTAAACTTTGGCGGAAAATCGGCACATGGCACCCTCCTATCCAAACAGTGCAAAGACTTCCCCTTTAGGGGCCAGGGGTGAACGTAGCATGTTACAAGGAAAGGGGAACCCGGATGAATTGCAACAAAGTAACATCGTACGGGCGATTGACATTAGATGGTATCCTTCCTGGGCCAATCCCCCTGCAAGGCTCTGTTTTTAGCCACTGTATTTATCGCCCCCTTTGCTAAGGGGGAAATTATTCCTAAACCCATTACCTACCTGTTGGAACGAAGTAGCCTGTCTCGATACAAAGAAGATGATTTAACCGTTGGCGGAAAATCGGCACATGGCACCCTCCGACCCTCACAGTGCAAACGACTTCCCCTTTAGGAGCCAGGGGTGAACGGTGGCATTACAAGAAAAAAGATGACCCGGATGAATTGCAACAAAGCAACATCGTACGGGAGATTGACGTTAGATGGTATCCCTCCAGGGTCAATCCCGCTGCAAGGATTTAATTGCAGCATGAATATTTACCGCCCCCTTTGCTAAGGGGGAAATTATTCCTAAACCCATTACCTACCTGTTGGAACGAAGTAGCCTGTCCCGATACAAAGAAGATGATTTAACCGTTGGCGGAAAATCGGCACATGGCACCCTCCTATCCAAACAGTGCAAAGACTTCCCCTTTAGGGGCCAGGGGTGAACGGTGGCATGTTACAAGGAAAGGGGAACCCCGGATGAATTGCAACGATGCAACATCCTGCGGGGGATTGACTTAGTAGGTTATCTTCCGCATCAAGGCAAAATGAACAAACAACACTTGAAAAGATAATATAAAGCCAATTCTCCAAAACGAATCCTCCTATATCGACAACGTACGAAGGCTTGCCGGAAAGCATTAGCGATAAAAAAAGCTCCCTTAAGGAGCTTTTATTTATTTTTTGTAAAGTCTTGTTTTTCGTTTGCTAGGTCGTCTATACTTTGTTCTGGACCTCTTATAAAGGCTACGCGTTTTTAAGTAAGCCTTTCTGTTGTATTTGGGCGAGTTCCTCCATTGACTGTCGTCAAACAAGTAGGTGATACCTAACGTAGCCACATAGAAAAAATCGTTACTATCGGTAGGATAAGTCACAGATCCGTCAACACTATACCATTCTTTATGTCCATCTACTTCATCTCCGAAAATTGCTGAACCCACAAATTCCGCGGTAACGCTAATATGACTATTCCAAAAATAGTTTACTCCACCTCCAAACGAAATAACGGGAGAAGCTCCACTCACCTCTCTCCAGACTGTTCCAGCTTCTCCATGTCCGGCCTCACCCCAGTATTCGGTTGCACTATACTGAAGAATACCTGCCTGCCCAATGATGTATGGCTTAAAAAGACGTTGCTTAAACAAACCTAGACTTAAGTCCAATGGTCTAAAGGTAGCGCCCAAGGAAAACTGAATAAAAGAGTTATCAAAATTTGCATATGGCAGGTTGGTCTCCGCAAAAAGTTGCGTCCCCTTCATGGAACCATAATTCAGGTCGGCCCTGGCGTTTAAATAAGGCAGTAATTCCTTTTCTGCAGCTACACCAAACACATAATTTGTCCTGTCTTCAGAAACCAAATCGCCGAAAAACATATTGACCCCGGCTTTAGGCTGTATCTTAAAACCTTCGAGAAACTGCCTCCTCTTGGTCCTGTACTGTGAGAATACAGAAACAGAAAACATTAATATTATGCAGCCCATCAGAGCCTTTTTAAGGTGTTGTTGCATTTAGATTAGTTTATCGACAGGTTTATTACGTATAAAAATGACAAAAAGTTTAAAAAAAGAAAATCTTTTCAATATTTTATACTTATTTGATGCTTTAAATTGTCTGCAAATCTCTTTATAGCTTAGGATATAACGTAATTTACCTATAATTAAAATAGTGATAAAATGCACTTCAACCATCATCTTACCACTACCTATAATACATCTAATAAGTGCAAAAATAAAATTTAATCTTAATCCAAAGGCACTAATCTGTATTTTTTTATGATATTTTTAGTTGAGCGGCCTTAATTTGTCGAGCAAGATCAAAATTTCAATTACCAACATGCGTTTAAACCCGGATAAAATGGTTTTAAGTGATGCCATCCGTTGCCCATATCTCTGTATGTTATCGTATATATTCCCGGCACTTACCGAATCAACTTAAAATCCATTTAGCATCTTTTTTAGGTTTTCGATATTTACCGTATTTGTTATTATTTTGCCCTCCGGTGAATAACACATATCAATTTCCTTTTGAAAAAAGGTGCCTACCTTATCCCTGACCATCTTCATCGTGCTATTTATCAGTTTGTTTTGTTCTGTAAACGGCTCTGAAGCTACGGCAAAAGTGGAAGGAAGCCATCGCTGCGGAAATAAGGTTTCATGCCTGCCTCCTTTTTTGAATTTATTTAGTTCCCTTTCTATCAAAATTAGTATTTCCTCAGTACTATTTTCCTTGCTCAAGGCTTTTATTTTTTCGATATTAGGCACCACGATGGCAGTCGTATAAGGATTTTGATTGTTGTAAAGCATCACCTGATCAATGAGGTCGCAGTGATCAATGATGGCTTCTTCTATACCCTCCGGGCTGTACTTTTCTCCGTCGGAACCAATCAAAAGGCTTTTAAACCTCCCTATAACATACAGATAGTTCTCTTCATCCAGGTATCCCAGGTCACCTGTATAAAGCCAACCCTGCTTTATGGTCTCTCGGGTGGCGTCCGGGTTCTTCCAGTAACCTTTCATTACGTTTTCCCCTCGAATGACGATTTCCCCGAGTTGACCGGTTCCAAGCGCTTTTCCATTGTCATCGCAAACCTGAATCTCCAGATTATTGACAATCTTCCCCGAAGAACCCAGTTTGTGGTATTTGGGTGTATTGGCCGAAATAATAGGCGAAGCTTCGCTTAATCCATACCCCTGGTACATAGGGATTCCGATGGCATAAAAGAATTGTTGGAGTTCAAAATCAAGAAGGGCTCCCCCACCAATAAAAAAAGTCAGGTTACCTCCAAAACCAATCTTGATCTTGTTAAATATTATTTTATCAAACAGGCTCAACAAAGGTTTGGCCACCCATTTTATTCCTGCACCTTTGTTGTTGCCGGTACCATTGTACCAATAAGATAGCTTCAATGCGAACCTAAATAATGAAAATATTGCCTTTCCCTTCTGCTCAATGCTTTTTTCTATATTCTTTTTAAAGTTTTTGGCCATTGCCGGAACACTCATCAATACATGCGGCTGTATCTCACGAATGTTGTTGGTGAAGTTTTTCAGGGTCTCCAACTGTGTTTTCCCCACCTGAACGGAAGCTATACTTGCACCTGTATCCATAAACGAATAAAGGGCAGCGGTATGCGCAAAAGCATGGTCCCAGGGCAATACCACCAAAGTTCGGTATGCAGCCGGGATATTAATGTAGCTAAATGCCTGCTCTACATTAGCCGTATAGTTTCGTTGCGAAAGCATGATGCCTTTGGGCTGGGCCGTTGTACCGGAGGTGTAGGTGATGGTTGCAATGTCATCCGGGTTCACATCTTGGGTAAGTATCTCGTAGGCTTGTGGATCTTTGTCTAGTATTTCTTTTCCTGTTTCAATGATAGTTTGAATATCCATTTCGTCCTCTTCCAGCGGTAAATCCGGCGTGAAAACCACTATTTTTTTAAGCTCCGGAAGATCTTTTTTTACGATCCTTATTTTTTCCAGCTGATTTTGAGATACCAGTATATATGTACTCTCAGAGTGCTTTAAACGAAATATTAAATCATTATCGGGTTCCAACTTTACAGAAAGGGGAACAGTAATGGCCTTGTTGCTCAATACTGCCAACTCACTCATCAACCATAAATTTCTGCCTTCGGAAAGTAAAGCCAGCCGTTCACCGGAAGAAACACCTAATTCCCTTAACCCCAATGCCAACTGCCGAACAAGGACATATGTTTCTTTATAACTTGTAGGTTTAAAGGTCTGATGGTTCTTTTCCCACAGTAAGGTATTGTCCGGAAATTGTTCTACTTTTTTCTTGAAGAAACTGATAATTGATTCCATATGATGGTTCTGATAAATATAATTTCACAAATATAGCCCAAATAATTCAAGATTTATTTCTGTCTCTGACAACGACAGTGATTCATTATAACGATTTTCAAAAGTCAAAGCCTATTTCAGTCGGCACGAAGTCATGTTTAGGTTTTGTTCATCCAATTGGCTTTTAGATGAAATCCAATGATAATTTTGGGATAATTTACTGTCCATAATCGAACATTTTTTGACAACAACCGAACAGTTTTAAAGACCGACATAAACACCCCAACCCTCCTATCTATCTCACTGTATGCCTATTAATACACACTGGCAAGATTATTGATTTCATCAGCAATACGCACTAAACTTCAATAAAAACTAAATTAATTAAGACTCACATAAACCGGATGACAATGAAAAGAAATATGGCATTATTGGGTGTATTGCTTTTGGGTATAAGTGTATTCGCTAAAAACGAAAACGGATATCAAAGCGAAGAAGATAGCATTGAATGCTTAAAAAAGTTTTCCCTCTATTCTTTAAACCTGAAAAAAAGAATGTACGACTACGCAGTTGAACCATGGAATTATATGTTTACAAATTGTCCGCAAACCAGCGTAAAATTATATTCCGACGGAATTAAAATTTACCATCATTATTACTCTACGGCAAAAACCAAGCTGCGTAAATCGGAAGTGGTGGATACCATTATGATGATTTACAACCAACGTATACAGTATTATTCATCCCACCCCAAATACCCCGAGGGATGGATTTTGGGAAGAAAAGCCCTGGATTTAATGAAGTACAGAAGAGGCCAGCCCCAAGCCGTGAAAGATGCCTATGATTGGTTTTCAAAATCGTTCGAGTTACAAGGAGACAAATCGGAAGATGCGGTGCTGTTTACCTGGCTAAAGACTTCAAAGAGCCTGCTGGATCATGGCGACCTTAACGAACAACAGTTCTTAAACGACTTTTTAGCCATTTCCACCGTTTTGGATGTACAATTGGCCAAGGCCAGTCCGAAAGTAAAACCACGTATATTAAAAATAAGAAAAGGGTGTGAAGATGTATTGATCAGAAGCGGAGCGGGGGGATGTGGCGTGGTCGAACCATTATTGACCGACCAGTTTAATGCGGACAGCGAAAACCCGGATAATATTGCAAGAATATTGAACCTGTTGGATAAACTGGAATGCAACCAATCAGCACTCTATTTTAAGGCCGTTGAAAAAAACTATGCCATCAGCCCCTCTCATAGCTCGGCGCACCATTTGGCAAAGATGTTTGTTAAAAAAGGGGATTTTACAAAAGCTGCAGAATATTACCATAAAGCCATTGTTATATGTGACGATAACGAAGCCCAGTCAACATATAATTACGAACTGGCCGTGCTGGAATTTGCACACAACAAGAACTATCAGAAGGCAAGGCAATATGCCCGCGAAGCCATATCCTTACATGGAGACTGGGGAAAACCATATTTGTTGCTAGGAAATATTTATGCCGCCGGAAGCAAGAACTATGGCAAAAATGACTTTGAGCAAGCCACGGTTTATTGGGTAGCTATCGACAATTTTTCAAAAGCAAGGCAAATTGACCCGGAATGTGCAGCTGAGGCAGAAAAGCAAATTGCCCTGTACTCAAAATATATTCCAGATCAGGAAACCGGTTTCTTTCATGGTTTACAGGAAGGGGATTCGTATAAACTGGGAGCCTGGATCAATGAAAGTACTAAAGTGAGGTTCAGGTAAGGAGTTATTGGTCATGGGATAGTGGGCATGGCTGAACAATGCGGATCAAAGGTTGGGAATACCGGCATTTATAATAGGCTGAAAACCTTACATCACAAAACAAGGGGCCTCGCCCCTTGCCATTTCATCATGTTATTCTCATACGGCAAGTCTGAAACAAAGCTATTAACTACCATGCTTTCAGACTTATTGCAATATCATTTAAATTTAATGTTTGATACGATTCACGTATGACCATTGACCCATGACCAGTTTAACCCGGATTATGTATTGGAGGTTCGTCATGAGCATTGCAAGTACAATAAAACAAGGCATTACCGAAACGAGGCATAACTTGTCCCGATTACTTTCGGGAGCATCGTTCTGGTGAGTTGAAGTGATGCAACGAAGTGTCTTGTTTTAAAGTAATTTCAATGGGTAATAGAATTTCTAATGCATATTGCGGCTTCAACCGCATACTAATAATTATTTTCTTTAACCTGGAAATAAGCGCGGTCGTGCAAGCAAGCCGGACATTTCTGTGGGGCCTTTGTTCCTTCATGAAGGAAACCACAATTACGACACTTCCAAACTACTTTGCCATCCTTTTCAAATACCTTGCCTGCTTCCAGGTTGCTGTACAAAGTAAGGTATCTTTCCTCGTGGAAAGCTTCTACCTTAGCAATCATCTTAAAGGCCACTGCCACTTCTTTAAACCCTTCTTCTTCCGCAATTTTAGCAAACTCAGGATATAATTCCGTCCACTCCTCGTTTTCGCCTTCAGCAGCAGCTTTCAGATTGTCGAGTGTGGTGCCAATGATACCGGCAGGATAGGTAGCGGTGATTTCAACCATCCCACCTTCCAGGAATTTAAAAAAGCGTTTAGCGTGCTCCCTTTCTTGCTCGGCTGTTTCCGTAAAAATGGCCGAAATCTGCTCCAGTCCTTCTTTTTTAGCTTGTTTGGCGAAGTATGTATATCTGTTTCGCGCCTGTGATTCCCCGGCAAAAGCTTTCAGTAAATTTTGCTCTGTTTTTGTTCCTTTTAAACTTTTCATAATTGCTTGTTTAATTATTGGCTGTATTTATATTTGAAAAGTAAAGGTACTAAATTATGTAGGGGAGTAGGTCGATCCATGGGCAATTTAGAATGTTTCTAACTTTTATTCAAAAGGAATTATAACCTGCAGTCAACAGCCAGCAGTTGTCGGTACGACAGACCGGGAACTGTTATCCGAGATCTGTCTTCAGGAGCTTGATAAATCTTTTAATGTCAGCAATCGTCCTCCGTCGCGAGTGCAATCAGGATAGAAAATCTCACTTTGCTGTGGTTTAACCCGGATACCTATTATAAAGGTATATAATGGGCATTAAAAATACGATAAAACAAAGCGTTGCCGAAACGAGGCATAACTTGTCCCGATTACTTTCGGAGGCTCCGCTCCGGTGAGTTGAAGCAACTCAATGAAATGCCTTGTTTTGAAGCAGTTGATCTGCGTAAGAGGATTTCTAATGCATATGGCGGGTTTAAGTCATGTTTAGATTGTGTTCATCGAACCGGCCATTTGAAAAACAAGGAGAAACTGCCGTTGCAGCATCTCCAGTAGGTTTTTATAGATTGTTATGTTTTCCAAAGTCACGTTGCGCTTTTAATACATTTCCTAAATGCAGGATCATATTTTGCGTCTCGTGTAAAAAGTTCAAATAAAGCATGCTAGTATGTGTACTTGATTTTTCCTTTTTGATTCTGCGCAACTGTTTTTTACGTAAATCTTTCAGATTATCCATTGTTGCCAACAACTCGGAAGAAAGCGGATCTAAATCAGTGTAAGATCCTTTGTTAATCATATTAATCACTTTACTGATTAAAACTTCTACCTCACCTTTTAATACACTAACATCTTTAAATTGATCGGAAGTAAATGGTGAATGATTATTATCTAAATGTTCGTAAAACGGCTGTGCTATATAGGTAAGTGCATGAGCTGATTCTCTTAGGTAATCGATTACCTGCACGTAATGTAAGCTTGAGTCAATATCAGATTCCTGTAATTTTTTAACCGTTTTGTAGATATTGTTTTTGTACTTTTTAATGGTTTTATTAACCTGGCTAATTTCTTTTTGTTTTTGCTTTAACTCTTTTCTGTTTTCCGCTTGAAAACAAGTTAATGATGCAGAATAAAGATCTGAAATCTGTCTTAACGAAGCTGTTACATTGCGTGTGCACTTGTCGAACAATACTTTGGCCAGGGCTTTTTCTTCAACTTCCTCAAGATCGACTTCTTCAGTTACCAACCTGCTTGCGCTAATTTTCTTGCTTATAATCTGAGTCCTGTAAATTAAGATTAAGGATAGGATGATAAGTGCGAAAACGGCATATATTCCACCAAAATAAATAATATTGGCCATAATGAAAGCGACAGTAAATGCGGAGAAAGCAGTCAAAAACCATCCTCCAATTACCGAAAGCACACCTGTTACTCGATAAACAGCGCTTTCGCGCCCCCAGGCACCATCGGTTAATGAGCTACCCATAGCTACCATAAAAGTGACATAGGTTGTGGACAAAGGCAACTTATAAGATGTGGCCATAGAAATAAGAATACTTGCCACCACCAGATTCACAGACGCTCTCAACATATCAAAAGCCGGAGCTTCATCACCTAATTCGTTTCTTTTCTTTTCGTAATTGGATGGATCGAACTGTTTGTCGATACCGGATTTAATATGTACGGGGATAAACTTGTTGAAAGTATTTGACATGTTAACAACACCATGGACAATAACACGCGAAAGGTATGAAGATCCAAACCTTTCCTCTCCTTCATGTTGCCGGGCCAAATCAAGCGATGTTTTTACAACGCTGCGCGCTTTTCTCGATGTCCATAGTGTGGCTACCATGATTAATCCGGCGATCACAAGTAGGTAAGTGTCCGTTTTCACTTTCCCGGCCAACGATTCCATTAATAAGCTATCTGCCGCAACGCCGGAAGCTTTGAATATTTTAAAGGATTCAAAACCGGCCAAAGGCACACCCACAAAGTTAACCAAATCGTTCCCGGCAAATGCCATAGCCAAGGCAAAGGTTCCGACCAATACGGTTAATTTAAGTATATCTGTTTTAAAGATTATACGCATTAACTGCAATAAAATCGTCCATCCCACAAAACAGATGCTGATAATTTGAATGGTATTTGCCTTCACCCAATCTTTTGAGGCATCATCCATAAAAGAAGCGCCTTTGACCCCCTTAATCAAAATAAAATAGGTAATGGAAGTAATGGCAATTCCTCCCCAAAGAGCGCCCATATATTTAAGTCGCTTGTCGTAATTAAAAGAAAAAACAAGCCGGGTCAGATATTGAACAATGGCTCCTGCGGAAAAGGCCACTACCACAGATAGCAGTATACCTGAAATAATGGCAAGCGCCTTGGCCGTGTTTATATACTCACTGATAGGAATGTCAGGATTCTTCGTAAACTTGATAACTGAAACAGCAATGGCACCTCCCAACAGTTCAAAAACAATGGAAACGGTAGTTGAGGTTGGCATCCCAAAGGTGTTGAACAGGTCCAGAAGCAATACATCCGTTATCATTACTGCCAAAAAGATGATCATGATTTCGGAGAAATAGAAGTGTTGCGGATTGAAAATCCCTTTTCGTGCAACCTCCATCATACCGCTTGAAAAAGTAGCTCCAATAAAAATACCCAGGGCGGCGATAATCATGATTACCTTAAATGGTGCGGCCTTAGACCCCAGTGCCGAGTTAAGAAAGTTAACAGCATCGTTACTGACACCAACCACCAAATCTGAAATAGCCAGAACAAACAATACGACTATCAGAATCACATAAGCATTTTCCATTATAGTTAAATTATAGTTTATTTTGCGGCGCAAACATAGGTAGTTATCACACTATACTTGTTTGTTAAATATTAATTTAATGTTATCTGAATGTTAAGTTGTTAAATATCCGAAATATATTAACGATCAATTAATTAATATTTTGTACTTATGTTTGCTTTAAAAATCCTGTCCTTTGATACTCAATAAGTTTAATTTTCTATGACTGATGTAGCCCTACTATTAGTGTTAAGAAAAAGTTATTAAACCTGCCGTCATATATTCAAACATGTTTCTAATATAGGTATGGTCCGATGTCAACAACAAAGGCTCAAATAAAATTTTAATCTGTAGATTTTTATTCTATTTTTGCTCACCCTTACAATATAGACAGAAGTTGACAGTATACCAAAATCATTCAATATTGATTGGTAAAACGCAGATCACATTCAATGTGCAATGTAAGTAAAAATCTCTTTAAATATGAATGCAAAAGTATCACTATCATTTAATATTGTGAAATATAATAAATCAGTACGGCTTGGTTTGTAAAACAAAGTTCACTAAATTATAAAATGGTTTGTTGTAATTAAAGGAACTCAACTTGATTTTTAATACATGCTAGTACAGTATTTAATCGATGGCATCATAATCGGATTTTCTGCCTCCATTCCTCTTGGACCAATCGGAGTGTTGTGCATTCAGCGCACGTTAAACAAGGGGCGCTGGTCTGGCTTTATATCCGGTATGGGAGCTGCCTTCAGCGATACCATATATGCTGTTGCCGCAGGTTTTAGCCTTTCCTTTATTATTAGCTTTATTGAAAAACAACTGCTTTACATTCAAATTTTCGGTGCCATATTATTGATTTTACTCGGAATTAATATTTTTTACAGTAACCCTGCAGTACAGTTACGTAAACAACGAAAAGGAAAGTCTAATTTATTCCAGGATTTCATCTCCACTTTTTTCATCACCATATCCAATCCATTGGCTATTTTTTTATTTCTGGCCTTCTTTGCCAGTTTTGGTGCGGTAAAGCCCGGTGTTGATGCCTTCAGTCACTTCGTTTTAATCGGGGGAGTGTTGTGTGGGGCTTCCCTTTGGTGGTTTATCCTTTCCTCCCTAATCAATCTTTTCCGTTCAAAAATTAACCTTCGCCGACTTTGGTGGCTGAACAAGATTACCGGTGCCGCCATCGTTATTTTGGTCATTATCGGCTTTATTATATTCATGATCGACAGCCCGTTGGATTAATTCATACGCATTGACCGGCAGTTACTGGTCCACTGGAACCCTTGTGTATCGTAAAAAATATAGCTTAGGCATTCACGGCGTTGTATTTTGTTCGGTAATACATTAACAACTTATCCTGATTATTAAATAACATATTCCGTTTGGCTAACGACAAATAACTATGAGAATATTGACTATGAAAGCGGCGAATCAGGCTCTTTGGCCATATGGTTATAGGTTAGTTTTTCCAGGGTTCGGGGCATCCATTTTTTCAACCATACGGTCAGCTTTCCCTCCACAAAGGTCAGTATAAGGGTAGCTTTACGCTTTTTGATGGCATTGGCCACGCGCAAGGCCACTTCTTCCGCAGTCATCATTTTGTCTTCTTTCCTTGGGGTTTCTCCCTGCTGGGAACCATCATTCGTTAAAGCTGTTTTTCGTATGTTAGAAGCGGTAAAGCCGGGAGCCGCAATTAAAACATGCAAACCATTTTTGAGGTTCTCTACCCGCAGGGTTTCCAGAAAACCATGCATAGCATATTTACTCGCCGAATAGCCTGAACGGGCAGGCAAGCCGATAAAACCTGCAATAGAAGAGATACCTGTTACCGAACCTTTGGATTCCAGCAAATACGGAAGTGCATATTTGGTGCAGTAAACCGTTCCCCAAAAATTGACATCCATTAATTGCTTGAGCACAGAAAGATCCACATCTTTAAAAAGTGCCCGCATCGACAATCCGGCATTATTGATCAATACATCTATCCGCCCAAAAACCTCCACGGACTTTTCCACCAGCTTCTTACAATCCTCTTCTTTGCTTACATCGGTAGTCACGCTGATGACTTCGGTACCTGCTGATTTTAGTTCCTCTCCCACTTGTTTTAGCTTATCGGCAGACCTGGCCGCCAGTACCAGTTTCGATCCGCGGCGAGAAAACTCTTTGGCCAGGGCTAGCCCAATTCCAGAAGAGGCCCCTGTGATAATGACTACTTTATTTTGCATGGTAAATTATTTTGTCGGCAAAAGTAAAAAAAAAAGGTAAGTCCACCGAACGTGCCGGCCAACTTACCTTTAGGGGTAAAAAACAACTATCTTTATTATAAATTCTTAGTATATAGAGAAAAACACGAATCAAGAACCCTAAAGGGCTTTAACCCATGATTGGACTACAACACTACTTCTCCCACAAGCCTTCCATTTCTTCCAAGGTCTTCCCTTTTGTTTCAGGAACCATTTTCCAGACGAATATTGCAGACAGAATACTCATTACACCATAAAACATGTAAGTGGCTCCTCCGCTAAACTCCATCATAGCAGGATAAGTTGATGAGATAAAGTAGTTGGCTGACCACTGCGCCGCAACTGCAATTGCAATTGCCTTACCTCTTATCTTATTGGGGAATATCTCACCGATTAACACCCAGCAAATAGGACCCCAACTCATCATAAATGAAGCCGTATAAATAATAATAAATACCAATGTACTTATTCCAATTACCTCCATAAACGCTAACATACCAATCGCAATCATACCAATCGCCATACCAATAGAACCCGTAACTAACAAAGGTTTGCGTCCCCATTTATCCACCGTTAAAATAGCCACCACCGTAAATATGACATTTATTAATCCCATTACAATCGTTTGTAACATGGAAGCATCTTTAGCAGCGCCCATACTTTCAAAAATACGAGGGGCATAATACAAGGCCACATTAATCCCTACAAATTGCTGAAAAACAGAAAGGAGTATACCTATTACAATAACTATCTTACCATAAGAGAACAATTTTGCAGAATGCTTTTGTACTGTTCCTTTAATTTCTTCCAGAATATTTTGAGCTGCTTCTTTTCCATTAATCCTTTCCAGAATAGACAAAGCTTTACTATCGTGTCCTTGCATTGCTAAATATCGGGGTGTCTCGGGCACCAACAATACCAGTAATCCGAATAAAGCGGCAGGAATTGATTCCGATAGAAACATATAACGCCAACCAATATTATTAATCCATTCTATAGATTGTCCTTTTGCAATTCTCCAGTTGACAAAATACACCACCAACATACCAAAAATGATAGCAAATTGGTTAAACGAGATAAGTCTTCCTCTAATATGAGCCGGAGCAATCTCACTAATATACATTGGACTAACCGCTGAAGCTAAACCAACACCGATACCTCCAATTATTCTGTAGAAATTGAACATATAAAGCAAACCCATGGTCGCTTTACCTGGTTCAAAAAATAGAAACTCCGGTTTTCCAGACCCCAAGGCGGAGATGAAAAATAAAATGGCTGCAACCAATAGCGATTTCTTACGTCCTAAACGCGACGCTAATAAACCAGAAATGGCTCCACCAATTATACAACCAATTAAAGCACTTGACACAGTTGCTCCATGCACAAACGAGCTTAAATTCAGACCTTTAATCAAGAAAGCCTGAATGGACTTTTCAGCCCCGGATATTACCGCTGTATCATAACCAAATAACAAGCCCCCTAAGGTGGCTACCAATGTTAATAGTATGATATAGCCTATATTATTTTTTTGATTCATATGATGTAGATTAATATTAGTTTTTTGTGATTTATAACTTACAAAGTTGAGGTGAGGAATAGAAATAAACCGGGGCGGTGATCAGTCCGCCCCGGTTTAAAAATATAATCTACATATACCAATTCATCATTTGCTCGTAAAGCTCTTGCTTTCCGCTTAACATGGCCGGCTCACCTACTTCTTTACCAATTTTGGCAAGATCTTCAAGTGTTAAACCACCCGCAGCAAACTCAGCACCTTTGCCTGAATTAAATGAAGCGTAACGATCTGCCCTCATTTTCAAGTAATCCGATTCTTGCATGATTCTATCAGCGATAACCAATGCTCTGGCAAACACATCCATACCACCAATGTGAGCGATAAAGATATCTTCCAGGTCAGTTGAATTACGACGCACTTTTGCATCGAAGTTGATACCACCATCAATTAAACCACCACCTTGCAATACTTCAAGCATAGCACATGTTGACTCGGTGATGTTTGTTGGGAATTCATCCGTGTCCCATCCGTTTTGGTAATCACCTTTGTTGGCATCAATAGAACCTAACATTCCATTGTCCGCAGCTACCCTTAATTCGTGTTCCATGGTGTGCCCGGCTAAAGTAGCATGGTTCACTTCGATGTTTAATTTAAAATCTTTATCTAAACCATAGTTTTTCAAAAATCCAATAACAGTATGTGCATCCTGGTCGTATTGGTGCTTTGTTGGCTCCATAGGTTTAGGCTCAATAAAGAAAGTACCTTTAAATCCTTGCTTACGTGCATAATCACGAGCCATTCCCAGCATACGGCCAAGGTTATCCAACTCTTGTTTCATATTGGTATTGTGCAGGCTCATATAACCTTCACGTCCTCCCCAGAATACATAACCAGTACCGCCAAGAGCGATAGTCGCATCGATAGCATTTTTTATTTGAACACCTGCGTTAGCCACCACATTAAAATCAGGGTTGGTAGCAGCTCCGTTCATATAACGAGGGTCAGAGAATACATTAGCGGTACCCCAAAGCAACTTAACGCCCGAAGCAGCTTGCTTTTCTTTAGCTACATCAACAATTTGCGCTAATTTTTTCTCAATATCTAAAACTGAGCCACCTCCAACAAGGTCGGTATCATGGAAACAATAATGAGGAACACCTAATTTTGTGATAAATTCGAAAGCAGCATCCATTTTTTGCTTGGCAGCATCCATTTCGCTTGAAGCCACATCCCAGGCAAATTTTTGTGTTCCCGGACCAAATGGGTCACCACCGTCACCACAGAAAGTATGCCAGTAAGCAATGGCAAAGCGCAAGTGCTCTTTCATCGTTTTCCCGGCCACCACACGGTTTTCATCATACCATTTAAAAGCCAAAGGATTTTTCGATTCCGGTCCTTCAAACTTAATTTTTTCTATTCCTTTAAAGTATTCCTTATTACCAATTAAAACGTCCATTACTTCTGTTTTAGAGATTAATAATTATATTATTTGTTTAAATTCTTATATGTAAAGGGCATCAGCTCCAAAATCAATGGGCAAGCACTAACTCCAAAGAGAAGAGCTTCGATAATGCTTTTGTTGTTTACAATTTATTCAGTGCTTCTTTCCATCTTTCGTAGGCTTCTGATGTTGCTGCAACATCAGCCTGATTTGGCTCTATGGTATCTACCTTTTTCAATCCTCCGAATGCTTCTTCAAACGATTTATAGATTCCGGCACCAACACCTGCCCCTCTGGCAGCCCCAGCCGAACCATCCGTATTGTACAACTCAATAGTCGCTCCGGAAATATTGGAAACCGTGTTCTTGAAGATGGGACTCAAAAACATATTGGCTTGCCCTGCGCGAATTAATTCACTCTTAATTCCCATATCGGCCATGATGTCCATTCCATATTTGAAAGAGAAAGCGATACCTTCTTGCGCCGCACGGTACATATGCGCAGGACTGTGAACATTAAAGTTAAGGTGATTGATTTGAGAACCATAGTCCACATTTTTAAGAATACGCTCGGCGCCGTTTCCGAAGGGTAGTATAGTTAAACCTTCCGATCCGATAGGTACACCAGCCGCCATGTCATTCATTTCCGGATAGCTTACTTCTTTACCTACATTCTTATTCATCCAGGAGTTTAAGATACCTGTTCCGTTGATACACAATAGTACGCCTAAACTTGGCGTTGGCATTTTATGGTTTACATGCGCAAAAGCATTTACCCTGGAATCGTTATCGTAAACATTTTTATCGGTAACACCATAAACAACACCCGAAGTACCTCCCGTGGCCGCTACCTCACCCGGATTCAGGACGTTTAACGAGAAGGCGTTGTTTGGTTGGTCACCTGCTCTGTAGGTTACTTTAATTCCTTTGGGTAATCCAAATTCCTCTGCAACAGCATCAAGAATCGTTCCCTGGTCGCAGAATGAAGTTTTGGCTTCAGGTACAAAAGATTTTTCCAACCCATAATACGCCATCAGTTTGTCAGAAACGCCATCTTTAGGAAACTCCCAAAACATACCTTCCGAAAGACCGGATATGGTGGTTAACGCTTCTCCCGTCATACGGAAAGCAATATAATCGCCCGGCAGCATGATTTTATCAATCCGGCTGTATACGTCGGGTTCGTTTTCTTTTACCCACTTTAATTTTGAGGCAGTAAAATTACCTGGAGAATTCAACAGGTTTTGCAAACACCACTCCTCTCCTAAATCTTCAAATGCTTTATTTCCATATTGCGAGGCACGACTATCGCACCAAATAATGGATGGCCGCAATACCTTGCCTGCTTTATCTACTACAACCAAACCATGCATCTGGTATGAAATACCAATGGCTTTAATCTCATCTTTTTTAACATCGGCGTGAGCCAATGCCTTCTGACCTGCCTTTTTTAGGTTTTGATACCATAATTCAGGATCCTGCTCCGCCCATCCCGGCTTTACCGCAGTAATCTCCATTTCCCTTTCGGGGTATTGTGCAGAGGAAACTGTTGCTCCGCTTTCAACATCAAGCACCGATACCTTCACCGATGAACTTCCTATATCAAATCCTAATAGTTGCATGACATTATTTTTATCCGTTCTGGTCTGTTCTGTTTGCAAATTTACATGCTTTAATGTTTTACGCAAGCCATTTTAAGTTTTTTTTTTAGCGACAGCCATTTCAAAAACTGGTATTACCAGAAACTACAAGGCCTGCACGACCATGATAAAATATTAATTTAGATTGAAGCTAAACAACTGGCCATTAACCAGAACAGGAAGCAGAACAGCATAGGATTCCTTTAAAACATTTCCTCTTTGCAACCTTTCTAATCGATTACGGGACGTATAGGCCGGTCATTGACGGAACGGAGTGAGACATATAGTTGTAACCAAAAAATCCTTACTTGGGGATTGGGTATGGCGAGCTAGCCCTTGATGAAAATCCCCTGCGTAATTATAGTTGTCAGAAGGAATCAAGACCTGGGGCTGTCCCGAAAATATTTTATTATAACAGTAGAACTTACCGATTGCAAAACAATAGACGTACAAATTCCCAACCCACCGCCTCGCGAAATAATTAAGATTCTTGAATCGGTATGTCCCTTCATTGCATTTGTCAGCGTACTTACCCATAACTTACGGGTTTAAGGGAATGGATTTTATACATGGCGCTTACAATTTGTAGGTTGACTTTGATTTTGTTTGACTATTGAGACAGACCCAAAAGGTTATCAAATTACAATACAACTTAATAGATAGTGTGGTTATCTTTAACCCGCAATATGCATTAGAAATTCTATTACACATTGAAATTACTTTAAAACAAGACACTTTGTTGCCTCACTTCAACTCACCAGAACGATGCTCCCGAAAGTAATCGGGACAAGTGATGCCTCGTTTCAGCAATGCCTTGTTTTATTGTACTTGCAATGCTCATGACGAACCTCCAATACATAATCCGGGTTTAATAAGAAGCTTGGCCAAAGGGAAAACTAAATAAAAAAGCCCTGGCTATTTCTAACCGGGGCTTATACTATAATTTATAGTAATCTTACTTCTTTTTTTTACGTTTATATTTTGCCAAATTTTCCTCGTGTTCATTAATGAGTGATTTCCAATCGGCATGGCTCTCTGCCGAGAAATCGATAGTATGCGAATAATCTTCCTTATCAATTTCCAAGCGTTTAATGGGTTTACCCAAAAAGCCTTCTATTTCAGCCAGTATATCCTTTTCCTCCTCGCTACAAAATGTAATAGCTTGCCCTTTTTCCTTACCCCTGCCTGTTCGGCCAACGCGGTGAACGTAGTTTTCGGACAGTTCGGGTAAATCATAGTTTACCACAAATTCCACGCTCGGAATATCGATTCCCCGCGCACTAACATCTGTTGCAATCAACACTTTGATCTCACCTTTACGAAACAAGTCCAACACTTTTTTACGCTCGTCTTGCTCTTTGCCTCCATGCAACGATTTAGCCTCGATACCTACTCTTTCCATAGCTTTTTCCACCCGCTCGCATCTCACCTTAGTGCGCACAAACACCAATATTTTACTGTTTTCATTTTCCTTGATTAAACGTTCCAGAAAAAAGCGTTTATCATCCATTTCAACATACGTTACCGAATGGTCGATATTGCGTGCGACAGGATCTTTTGGTGAGACCTGAATACGTATAGCATTGCGAACCAGGGAATATGCCAGCTTTTTAATGGTCTCGTTAATGGTGGCCGAAAAGAAAAGTGTTTGCCTTTTCTTGGGCAGATAGGTCATTAAATCGCGGATATCTTTGATAAAACCTAAATCCAACATATGGTCAGCCTCATCCAGAATAAGAATCTCAATCCTGTCGAGCTTGATAAAACCTCGGCTTGCTAAATCGAACATTCGACCCGGGGTAGCAATCAACACATCAATTCCCTTTTCCAGTCTGGCAATCTGCGGTCCTTCTTCTACACCACCGAAAACACAAAACGATTTCACCCTTGTATGCTTGCCAATGGTTTCAAAAACCTGATGAATCTGAATGGCCAACTCACGGGTGGGCACCATAACCAAACACTTAATACCATCCATGCGGCCTTTAATTTTACGCATGTGCAGCTGGTTAATTACAGGAATAGCGAATGCTGCCGTTTTACCTGTCCCCGTTTGTGCAATCGCCAATACATCTTCTCCTTTTAATATGGGAGGTATTGATTTAAATTGAATATCGGTCGGTCTTCGGTAATTTAGCTTTGCCAAGCTGGTTTTTATTTCTGATGCAATGGAATAATCCTCAAATTTCATAATCCTTTCTCGATAAAATATTGCGGCAAAGATACTTTTAAATACCGCTTTATAAAAGTTACATAACCAATGGGTTCCGATTTTTTTGTAATTATTACATATCCGAACCTAAAAGCCCTCCCTGATCCTTCATCTATTCGCCCCATACGTCTGAATTTATGTATGTTACACAAACCGCCCAAAAAAATAGGAATAATTTGTTATTTTTTTTCACAATACGCTTTCCTTTCAATTAGGTTCTTTGTACATTATCAATTGAAATCAAAAAAGAAATACAATGGAAAAGTGGGCACGAAAATTTCAACTGATTATCAACAAGCGAGATGGGCTTTTGACTCAACTTAACAAGGTTACAGGGAACGAATATTCTTACCTCTCATTAAAGAACTTGACGATTAACAGTTTTAAAGAGTCCGACGCAAAAATAATTTTTTCGCAGCTCCAAAATGCCATAGAAGAATATAATGATGCGCTAAAGGAACGTGATGAAAAAATGTTTGGCAAGTTCCTGGACAGCCTTATTCACGACAAGTCACCTACCAAGGAAAGCAGAAATTGGTGCGCCTATAAATATTAACCCGTTTCTGTTATCATTTTAAAGACAGCTCCAAAATTAATTACGGCTAAAACCTGCTGGCAAGGATACCTCAAAATGTGTGCCCTCGCCAGGGTGGCTATTTACATTAATGCTGCCATTATTCTTATCTATCATTTCTTTGCATAGTACTAATCCCAGTCCTGTGCCATTTTCGTTATTTGTTCCCAGGGAAGAAATGGTCTTATTTAATAAAAATATTTCCTCAACCTGTTGCTCATTCATGCCAATTCCGTTATCTATAACTTCAACCAAACAATCATTTTCAGACATATTAGCCTTAATAAGTACTTCTCCGTTATTTGGTGTAAACTTAACCGCATTGCTAATAAGGTTTATGAGTACTTTTTCAAACATCCGTTCATCGGTATAAGCCAAAACTTCCTCACTTACCGATTGATTAATGGTGATTCCCTTTGCATTCCACGTCTCAGATTGACCTTCAATTACTTTATCGATCATCTTTTTTATGTTAACAATAACCGGTTGAGGATGTAAAGCATTGTTTTGGGTCAAGTACCAATCCATCAAATTAGAATGCATATCGAGTGCATTATTTGCTGCTCTATGGATAGTTTTTATATTTTCCAACATCACTTCTTTATCAATATGATCAATGTCGTGCTTCAATAACTCAGACAATGAACTTTGAATGCAAAATGGAGGTCTTAAATCTTTACCGATAATAGAAAACAACTTGTCCTTGGTTTCATTTAACTTTTCCAACTCTTTGTTTTGACGTTGAATAAACTGTTTATGACTATCTAGCTGATTGTTCAGTTGCTGTTCTTTCATCAAACTTTGCATGGCCATTTCTTTTCGCAGCGTTTCCAGCACCAACTTAATCTCAATTTCCCGCCTTTCCTTATTTACAACATTTTGTTTCTCCACCAGTCGGTTAATCATCTTGGGGATACTAAACATAAAATACCCCATCAAAATAAAGTAGACACTTCTATACACTGCACCCTCCGGTCCGGCTGAGGCAACCTGTGAAAAAAGAGCCGGATCAATATCAGGGTATCGAACAAAATATATTATGTTCGAACAGATCACCACGTAGGCAGTGGTATAAATCACCAGCCAGCCATCGTACCTTAATACCGATAGCAAAATCAGGATGGCATAAACGAAAAGCGAAGGTGCCGTCGATACCGCAATAGGTGTAAAAAAATAACTGTAATTGAAAATGTGCAACGAAAGTATGGTTACATCAATTGTAGATGAGATATACCGTATCCAGGTAGCCCCTTTAAACCTTCGCAGTAATGCATTAAGTATGGAGTTATAGAAAATATAGACGACCGCCAAACTAAGAGAAATTAGTCCTCGCTCCACTTCTCCGGAAAGAAAGATGTATCCGATCAAAA
The DNA here is from genome assembly GCF_052400645.1 of Saccharicrinis sp. GN24d3. Classification (NCBI taxonomy): domain Bacteria; kingdom Pseudomonadati; phylum Bacteroidota; class Bacteroidia; order Marinilabiliales; family Marinilabiliaceae; genus Saccharicrinis; species Saccharicrinis sp. GN24d3. The sequence continues at coordinate 23,903 of NZ_JBQTGI010000016.1, read as the reverse complement.
CAAGAATGGCACTCACCAATATCCATCTAAACCGAATTACCTGTCGCTCCCCCCAATCTGCATCTTCTGTCGATAAAAGTGAATGGTATCTCATCATATTTATTAGGTGCGTTAGAGGTTTTAAAACTACAATTGTACGCAAAAAACTACAAAATGTTTTCCTGATAACGCAATTATTGGTGTTTTGATGTTATACCTTATCATTTCTTCAAAAAAACGTACCTTGCCTCAAAATTCACAAACACATTTGGTGCGAGATGACGGATAAAAATAACGAGCCACAATTCAACGATAAAGAAAGAAACCTCACATTTTATAAAGACGGATACACTATTGCCGCCAGGGAAGTTACGGACTTTGATAGCTTAACACCTTTATTCAAGGGTATGCAAAGTCAGTACAATGCCATCAGCCAGCTCACCCAATCGTTTGCTATGCGAACCCACCAGCAGCACAAGCCCATTGCTTGCGAAAAAGGCTGTAACTGGTGCTGCCACCAGCCCGTATATATGACTACCCAGGAAGCCTTACTTGTATACGAATACATAATCCAAACATCTGACCGGAAACAACTAGAAACCTTCCGCAATAACGCCGAAAAAAAACTTAAAAAAACCAAAAATCTTCCTGAGGAGAAAAAGCAAAACATCATTCATCCATGTGCATTTTTATCCGATGGAGCTTGTTCTATCTATCCGGTAAGACCCATGGCCTGCCGTATCTATTTATCGGCCAGCAAAGTTTCTTGCAAAAAAAAATATGATAATCCCGGTAACAAGGATATTTTCCCTGAGTTGTTCGATTTTCTGTTAAAAGCAGGAAAGTATATGAATGAAGGTTTTGTGGGATTTTTAAAAGGCAAGGGACGAAAAATGGAGGAGCTCACCATTGAAGAGTTTATGGTTAAACTGTTTAAAAATCCTGATTTTTATAAGAAATGGCTTGTCGAGGATAGCTTTAATGCCGAAAGCAAGCATAAGTAAATAGTTTATCTTTCTTATCCTTGGTGTCCGGTTAAAATTAAATAGATTCCCTATCTGGCCTTCAGAAAGTTTCTTTGTCCGGAATGTACTTATGCAATACTGGTTATAGCTGAAATCCTATTACGTAATCCAGCGTAATAGGACGTAAAATTACTGTTTGAAGGCAAAGATCATTTCCTTCATCCACGGATTAATTCTATTGCCATAATCAATAGGCGTGAAATTAGGGTATGCCAATACTTTAAATAAATATGACGATTATTCCAAAGATTTCGTTCAATTATTATTACCTTTCCGCATCAACCTAATTTACAACATGAACTATTGGCTACAAAAGATCATTGATCAAGGTATTAAATCACATCCCGTTGGTAGTGATTCCTGGCGCGAACAAGTATTCAAAATAATACTGCTTATAATGGGCTTTTTTGGTATTATTCCCTACGCGCTCGGCATGTACCTATCCATTACCGAACACGTATATATTATTGCAGGATTGAACACATTTGCATACGGCTCTGTCCTTTACATTGTATTCTCAAAGCGCATTTCTCTTGTATATCGTTTTTATTGTACTATTGGAATTGTTTTAATCCTGGGTATAGGACTTACTCTTATACTGGGGCAGGTGGAGGCCGGTTTCCCCTATATTATTGAGTTTTCGGTAATTAGTGCTTTGTTGTTAGGATTGAGAGGGGCCATAAACAGTCTGATTATAATATTTCTATTTATCACATCCATCGCTTTAGGCCTGCACCTCAACTTGTTTGGTTATCTTACGATTGCCGATTATAAAGTTTTACCCTGGCTCACCAATTCCTTTAACGTTATGGCGGTGAGTTCTATGTCATCCATACCCTTGGCCATACTGGTAAGAGGGTTGGAATCAACCATTAACCATCAGATAGATTTACAGCATCAGCTCGAAGATAAGATTGAAAAACTAGGCGAAGCCAAATCCAAGGCTGAAGAAGCGGATAAGCTCAAAACCCTGTTTTTGGCGAATATGAGTCACGAAATCCGAACACCACTCAATTCAATCATGGGGTTTTCGGAATTGGTAATAAACGATTTATATAAAAATGACCTGGAACAAAAAGAATACCTGAATACCATTAGTCAGAACGGCAGTTATTTGCTAGGTATCATTGAAAACGTGCTTGATTTTTCCATGATTGAATCAAACCAGCTAAAACACTCTATATTACCTTTTAACTTAAACGAACTACTAACTGAAATCCAGAATACATATAAGCTTGATAATCTTTCCAAAAATCATATTCCTGTTGTATTTTACTACGGGCAAACCAAACCTCTGCATATACAAAGTGACCCCCTTCGCTTAAAACAAGTGTTCATTAATTTAATCAACAACTCGCTAAAATTCACTAAGCAGGGTGAAGTTACTGCAGGATACTGGATTAACAATGACACAGTGCTTTGCTATGTAAAAGATAAAGGTATTGGCATTTCAAAAGAAGATCAGTCCAAGGTATTTCAGCGCTTTGTTAAAATTGAAGGTGAACACCAGGTTAAAGAAGGTACCGGACTGGGACTTCCTATTTGCAAAGGAATTATTGAAACGCTGGGTGGCAAAATGTGGCTTGAATCGGAACCGGGAGTTGGCTCTACATTCTTTTTTACCGTGCCTTATAAAAACAAAGCCGATTACATCAAGAACTGAAAAACACTCTAAAAATTAAAAATACCCCATCCCATAAGCAAGTCTGCGCCAACCAACGAAAAGAATAAGCCCAAGATGGCATAAATAATCCTGGTTGCCGGCAGTCCAATGGCATTTACCAACATTTGTGCCTTACGCAGACCAAAAAAATATTTCCAATTGATAAGCGCCGCTACAAATAACACCAACCCAAACAGCAAAAACAACCCATTTAATAATATACTGTCTTCCCTCATTACCAATTCTCCTTTTTTAATAATTCACCTGTCCTTGAATAAAATTTCCAGCTACCCGTCCTGCTGTTCTTTCTAAAATGGCCGTTAATCTTTACCGCTCCATTCTGATAATAATAAACAGCATCGCCCCATCGCTGCCCATCTCTAAATTCCAAACTCGCTTTGATGTTGCCATCCGCATAAAATTCTTTGTACGTTCCATCCATTATGTCATCGTCTAACTGTATTTCGGCCCGGATGATATGCTTATCATTGTTGTAATAAAAAATAGCTGTTCCATCCACTAACCCATCGTTGTAATTAACAGCCGATTTAATATTTCCAGACATATAATAGGTTTTCCAGATGCCGTCCAATATGCCTTCATCCAGTTGTCCTTCATACATCAAAATACTATCCTGAACACGTTCCGGGTGGGTAATAAAATACGACAAATGCCCATTATAATCCGCAAACTCTTCCCCTAAACCAATTTTAAACTGAAGACTATCAAACTCCTCCAAAACAAGTTCTTCTGCCGACAGGTTCAATTGCTCCAGTGCCAAATTAAACTTCTCGCTGGTATCTTGTTTTGCAATCAGTTGGGTTCGCATCAGCTTGTTTTCGGGAAACATCTGCATTCCCACCAAACCAATATTCTGCATCAGCTCCTTGTATTTTTTAAGTTCTTGCCGTTCTTCTTTATTCGAATAGTAGTATAGATGCTCATACAATCGATGCATATTTACATAGCCTGTTAAGCAACTATACACCTCCAGTTGCTCATTAAACTTTGCAAACGAACTATTGCGATGAAGCGTGTTTCCCACAAGATAACTATCGATCAGTTCCATCAACCTATCTGAGGAATTACTGAAAACTACATAATCGTCAACAATAGTATAATATGGTTTTTCTCTGTTCCTAAAAAAATCACCCAATATCATCCTGAAAAAACCACTCACATTTAAGTAGTTAATGTTATGATTTCTATATTCCTTCTGCTTAAATCGAACCGCCGTCCTATGTTTTATACGTTTCGAAATATCATCGAGTTTTTCTTGTGCCTGTTCCACATCATCCGATCCGAGCGCGATCACAAAATCCAGTTCGCGGGCATTGTTCGACGGGCGTAACTTGGCCATGGCTATTTCACCATCCATCCACGCAAACACATCCTCTTTTAAATCAATGCCTAAAAACGACTCGGTCAACTTAACCCCGCTCATATAGCTTGAATACCCGTTTGGATCCAGATCGGAATATTGCAACAAAAAATCATCATAAAACGATGTAAAATCATTTACTTTAAAATTAGTGTAAAACACAGCTCCCGAAGGGATAACCTTATCCGCTTTCCGGGCGCCTGTACCTGCCGATGCCAATGTGTTAAATAAAGATGCGATTGAATCATCATAGCACGTAAAGCCATCCAGTATAAGCGACGATTGAGCCACATCTCCACCCAATACGGAGAAATCGATACCCCTTAAATATGAATTATCCGCTCCTTTGGCAAACATGCCCATCACTTTACCTATGTCTGCATAAACGTTTAGCTGTCTTTTTTCAAAAACAGGTGTAATCGGGTTTTTTTTAATTGAATTATCCAGCGGACTGTCAAATCTTCCTTTAATGGTCTTTTCAACCAACTGATAGGAAAGGCTCCCTATCAGTAAATTATCAATGGCTGCCACGTGCACTGTTTCCTGTAAATCTTCTACCACAATAGAATACAGGTTTAGACTGTCAACTACATTGATTTGCACAGGCATTTTTAACACAGAGGCTATTCTCGGAATCAGGTTACCATATTTTTTCACATCCATCACTACCATAAAGTCACTTTTATAAGCGGATAGCTGATGCATCGAAACAGACACCTTCTGATGGTTTAATACCTTTGTTAACAATGTATTTTCTTCAATGGCCGTGTTGAACGACTGCAATCCTTCCTTAAATTCCTGAAACAATTCTCCTTTTATAATCGTGTTCCAATAATCGGAATTTGTAACTTCCACCATTAACCCCGAAATGTTCCCGGTTTCTGCAATGAGTACGGCGTCATCGGGGATTATGGACAATGGAGAACGGTGGGCACTGCTGCCAAAGTGCAAATATGCCAACACACCTAAAACAACTAAAACCATTGCTAAAATTAAAATTCCAATAAACTTAAAAAACTGTTTCATTACAAAATGAGATAAGAAACTTAAAGCCGATAAATATTTTGGCTTATTACTTATAGAATTTAATGCAGATAGGACGTTCAACGTTAGCAACGTCGGGCAACATAGTTAACTTCCCTGTCATTTGGTTTCTTTTATATACCGATATATGATTTAAATCGCGATTGGCTACCAACAGGTAATTACCACTTGGATCGATAGCGAAATTCCTGGGCCATAGGATACCTTCGGTCACAAACTCCACAAATTCAATATTCATATCGTTTACTTTAAAGATGCCGATACAGTCAAATCCTCTGTTTGAAGCATATAAAAACTTGCCATCGGGCGAAAAATGAATGTCTGCTGCCTTGGCAAAACCGGAAAACGTATCCGGCAATAAAGTTACAGTTTGCAGTTCCCTTTTATAAATTCCCTTTGAATCCTTGGCAAAAGTGGTCACCGAACAATTCAGCTCGTTGAGTACAGCCAGCATTTTTCCATCAGGTGAGAAGTCGAAATGACGTGGTCCCGCGCCGGGTTTGCCTATCACGGAATCCACTGTCGCCAAGCCATTGGCTTCCATTTTATACACCATCAATTTATCCGCTCCCAAATCGGCTGCATAAATAAAATCGCTGTTTGGGTCAACATCAATCGAATGAGCATGGGGCCCTTTCTGTCGGTTTTCGTATGGTCCACTGCCGTAATGTTGAATCCGGTTTAACTGGCTCAGTCTTTCGGAATAAACCAATTCATCATTGTTTATTTTATAAGCACTTACTTCCCCGGAACCGTAAAATGCCAGCATCAACTCGTTTGAAGTTTTACTTAATGCCACGTAGCAAGGTCCTTTGCCATTTAGTACAGCCTCTGAATGCCGTGCCACCTGTCCCGAAGTTTGATCCACTTTATAAGATCTTACCACTGAGGTTTTATCTGCCCTTTGACCTACCGCATATAAAAATCCGTTTTCAGAATCTACTTCCAAAAAATTAGGGTTCAATATACTATCAGCCAACTGAGGTTGCGAAATCACTCCCGAAACCGTATCGAAAAAACAATACTCAATTCCTTTTAAAGAATCGTTATTTGTGGTTCCGATATACATCAGAACTTTTGTATTTACTGGCTGTGTGCTGCACGAACAAATTACAGCAAGTGCTATTAACAAAAAAGAGATTCTATACATACTATCTGGTTTAAAAGCTAAAAAACGCTTAAAGATAATTATTTTTTAAAGAGCCAATAACAAATAACCACGAGCTACCCCACTGTTCGTTTCCGTACATTACATTGTGTCAAAGCTATACAATTATCCATTAACCCAAAATTCAACCCATCCAACACAACACCTTCATTATATAGATTTTACAAGCGCTGGCACACCTATTGATAAAACCAAAGTGTGATTAAAACATTAACTTAAAAAATAAAGGTCATGAGAACTTTAAATTTAAATACCCGAATCAGAAACACATTTGCCCTTGTTCTTTCCATAATAGTTTTATCAACTACAGCATTCGCTGCAGAATATGAAAAAATGGAGCCTATGCCCATTGAACCAGTAGTATCTTATAACTTTGAATATTTAATCCATTCATTAAACGAAAACAATGTTGAAGAAACCTTAAATATTGAAGAATGGATGTTAAATACAGATACTTATGTGGAAGAGAAAACCGAGGAACCTGCCTTAGCATTAGAAGCCTGGATGACTGATGTGGAAGCATTTGTTCCTGAGACAACAGAGCCTGAACTTGCACTGGAAGCCTGGATGACCGACATGGAATCATTTTTACCAGAATTAAACGAACCAACTTTATCACTTGAAGAATGGATGACCGACGTACAAGCTTTTATAGCAGGGGAAGATGAACCTGAACTGGCGTTAGAACCATGGATGACAGATGTAAACACGTTTGTAATTTTTGAACAGACATATGCTTTAAAATAGTTGTAACAACTATATGCGGAAGACTTTAACCCGCAATATGCATTAGAAAATCTATTACACATTGAAATTGTTTCAAAACAAGACACTCCGCTGCTTCACTTTCAACTCACCATAACGATGCTCCCGAAAGTAATCGGGACAAGTGATGCCTCGTTTCAGTAAAGCCTTGTTTTATTGCACTTTCAATGTTCACGACGAAGCTCTAATGCATAATCCGGGTTTAACAGATTGAATTGGGCGGTTAGAAATACTATTTATGTCAAACCTTCATTTACGGTGTAAGTATTCGTCAACATGCTGTTTGACTTTGGATGAAGTAGTTTATAATCAAGGTACAAATCGATATGCTCTTAGTAATAATTTATTACTGAATACCACTTCTAACTTTTCGTTCTGATTTAGCTTCTCGAGCTGCTTCTCCCATAGAAGATTCTAATTCAAATGAACCTACGGTCCAATACAACTTTTGATCGAATCTTATCTCAAGTCCGTTTCACCGTTAATAACAAACCATTTTGAAAGATTTTTTAAGTTGTCCTGATTCTAGTTTTAAGATATATGTACCATTCATTAGATTTTGAAAAGAAATTAATGGATGATCAATTTTTCCGCTCGAAATAAGTTTTCCGTTTAATGCGTATATGAAATAACTTACTGGCCAATCGAATTTTCCATTTAAAAACACCTCGTCATTTGAAGGGTTTGGATAAATCTCCCACGCTAATGATTCAATATTTTTAATACTGGTAAACAATACCTGTTCTTCTAAAAACGAAATAACTTCTACTTTTGGCAAATTATCATCATTAAACATTCGGTTGAAACGATTTGACTCATCGGTTGTGGACTCAGATAAATGACTTACAAAATTGGGCTTGATACTTTGATAACATACTTCTATGCTAAAGTTTAACGTACTTCCGGAAAAAGGAAACAGGTACGTAATTCGATCATAACCGGAACCTTCAACCCCATCTTCACTTTTATTAAAATTGACATCATCATTAGCCTTACCCGTAATGGCAATAAGGTTGTAGTATGGTTGATCTGTATTGAATCCAACAGGCGGTATTCTGTTGTCTTTTAAATACTGTGAAGACTCCAGTAAAACAGTTGTAACTTCATCCTGGGCATTTCCTAAAACTGCTTCGTAAACCTGAACATTATCTTCGTTGGAAATTGTATCATGATGCTCTTCAAAACCTGCTTGCGTAAGAATATTACCCTGACTATCATATTTACCCGATTCAAAAATAATCTCTCCTTGATTATCCTTTGCTATAAAATGAATCCACATGCGTCTGCTCGGAAATCCGGTAGGTAATTTATGCCCTGTTTTATTCCTCAATTCTATATTTACCGACACCATATTATCGACAGAAGCAGCATTGGCATTAAGTTCGACGGTGTTTTCCTTCAAGTTCTTCAGGGCATAATAAGCGGTGGTATCGAGATTCGGAACTGCGCTGTTTATTCCCAGCTCAGCATAGTTATTTTTCAGCATTGAATTAACTACTGTATTGCCGCCTACAAAATGATGTTCAAAAACCGGATTGCGTTTGTTTTGCAAATTTGGAGGCAAGGAGGAAATTGTAAAATCTTCATCTACACGTGGCATATGGCATTTCTGACAGGACAAACCTTGTTCCGGATAAGTACTGTTCAACCATTCGTAATACGGCATTTGCTCTGGAAAATAGCCCGCCACATTACCATCTTGGTCAACGTATGGAGTAAACAGTGTATGACATGTGGCACACAGTGCCGAAGACTCAATATGTACCCCATGCACAGGTGTATACCCTGCAATATTTACCATCGATACGGTAAATGGGTTTTCATAAGGGCCAAAAATATTTTTTAAAGGCTCAACAATAAAATTACCAGAAAAGCTTTCTTCGGAAGATAAATTATCAGGTTCGATTTGATGACAAAGCGTACAACTCACCCCATCCTGACTTAAAGGGTCTGACAAAACTTCAATAAGACTATAATACGTTTGCCCATTATAAATGGCTTCCGTTCTACCCATAGGTGCATGACAAGTAGCACATTTGTCCTCTATCATCTCTTTTAAATGCGGATTTTCTTCAACCTCAGAACTCACTTTTGCCAGCCAATAAGGGTCTTTAGCTGAATTGCCCATCATACTCGACTGCCAATGATATATTGGAGAAACATCTCTCCCAACAGAATTTATCAATACCCCATCTGAACCGGAATGGCATAAGGCACAATTTCCGGAACCGGAAAATAAAGTAGAAGTTTCTGAGGGCAAACTACTCATCATATAAATAAAACTGCATACCACCAATGCAAGCAAACCTAAAATAAAAAATCTTTTTTTCATATTTTAAGCATTAAACCTATCCCTGCGTGTAATTTCGCCAAATAAATTTAGCATATTCTAATTCAGATTCCTATTTATTCACTATCAATTTACTTATGCTGTGGGTGAGGGAAAATACAAGTACCGCCAACGACAGTCTGTCCATATTGCTACTTTATTACTACTCGTAATATTAGAAGTTAAAATTTGTTCGAAACCCGAGAACATTTAATTCATTATTTGTTCCGTGACGGTTCCATACGTACTGAAAATGCGGCGATATGCTAACCCAATTATTCAATTGCAGTCTAATATAAAGCTCGGTTAACTTTTCATTTTGCAGTGTCTTTTCGGCTGGATAATTTTCTCCATACGCAATACCTACCGCCAATGGTTGCTTTTTTAAAGTTTGCACAAACCTGAATCCAGCACTCCATGATGATTTTACACCCCAATCATTTGCCAGAGAATCTTGATTTAATCCATAACGCCCAAAAATATTATACTTATCATAAAACACTTTGTCAAAGCTTACGCCAAAACCACAATCTTCGTCGGTGCCGGGTACCTGATAACCATACATGCGTATATTGGACTCAAATCCGGTCCCCGGTGCAAATGTCCACCCAAGACTTGCAATCTTGTATAAATCATGAAAAAGCTTATCTCCTGCATTGTCCCGACTTGATAAGCCAAACTGAATACGATATCGATTTAAAATGGTTGTTCTTAAACGAATTCCTGGTGAATTTGACGGTACAGCAAACGATGAATTATTGATAAAAGAGCCCGTAATAAATTGCATCGTTTCATCATTAGCAGAGGCATTAATGTCAAAATAATTAGTAATATCAATTTTGCCAATGGTAACCGTGATGATTTCTTTAAACAGGGTAAATTCCCCCCACACTTCCAATACATTTAGTCGGTCGATACTATCCGGAGATTGAGTAGAGCCTGCATCACCATTTAAACCAGAGAATGTTGGATATAAAATATCAGGCCCATTTCCACCAACAGCCTCCAAATCAACAAATAACAAGGCTCCTTTTCTGATAAATGTGGTTACAAAAATATCAAATGACCCTGTTCCATATGATTCTTTCACCTTTTTATCTAAGGAAAATTGGTTGATTGCTGTTATGTTTCCATTAAACATCAACTGTCCGGGGCGCTGTTCTATTACCTTTAAAAGGTCATCTATTCTTTTGTAACGGGAACGTGTTTCGAAGCTCGCGGATTCAACATCTTTTACTCCAATAACAGCTAATACCCGGTCAATACCTGAATTCCCATCAAAGATACTTTGTTTTATGTCCTGCATTTCCTTGTCCATTGCAACAATAGTTCTCTGTAAAGAATCTAATTGTATTTCTAAATAATGAACTTTCTTGGTGAGAGTTGTATCAGTTCCTTGAGCATTCAGCCAAACTGGTATAATCAAAACTATAAATAACAAAATATTTTTCATCTCATTATAATTTTAACTTTCAAATGTATTTATCTTATTCTATCCTTAATTTTATTTATATCCGATAGAATTTGCAAGTTTACTTCAATGGAATTAACAGGTTCATAAAAAGTTATCTTTCAGCTCTCTACATCTGTTTACTTGAGTCTTTGTTTTCGGATTTTATACGTCAATTCTTACTTCATTATATAAACCACACTTTACTTAATAATTTTTTTCTGTTACCAATTTCAGACCCAGTATTTGTCACGCGGAACAGAGCCGGATCACTCACTCAAATCGTCACCTATAAATGTAACCATAATAAGCAAACTATCAGCACCCTTCATCAAACTGTCAGGGAATTTACTTTTAAACACCATTTCCACCACATACCTCTATTTCTGATGCAATATCCAGTTATTTTCCAATTGCCAATATGATGAAACCGAATAATGATTTTTGTATTATTTTATTCACAGCATTCACACGATATATATGTATTCCGAATTGTATAATGTGGTATAAATCCGTAAGTATGAATTATAAAATCCAATAAACATTGAAACTACCTCTAAACAAGGCACTTCGTCACTTCACTTTATCTCACCGGAACGATGCAATGCCTCGTTTTATTGCCCTTCCCATGTTCATAACGAAGTTCTAATGTAGAATCCGGCAAACTAAACGGTTGTTAATCAAACCCACATCGGACAGCCTTAAAACACTATGTAATCTTCGCTAAAACACTTATGGTGGAAATGAACCCTTCGTTTGTCCATGATTAATGTTTTGAGATCATAAAACACTTGAACAAAGTTTAATGAATAAGTTACTATTATTAAACAGAATCGCTTTAATTAATAGGCTTTAATCTATAGCTTGCTAGGCAACAAGCTATATTAGACTCTGCCGGTGTGATAACCTAATTTTATAAAGATTCTGTTTGAACCCAATTCTTTTGTGTTCAATTTCGTACACCCTGTTGTTTCAAAGCCGTACAACTTAAGGTCATTCCAGTATTTACAATATCTATTTTATAACTCTGATTGAATGTAATATACAAACATTGGCACACCTATTGAAATAACTCAAAACGTGATTTAAAAAAACTAAAAATATAAGCACCATGAGAACTTTAAATGTAGAAACCCGAATCAGAAACACTTTTGCTCTTGCACTTTCTTTTATGGTTTTGTCAACCACTGTATGGGCATCCGGATTATCAAGAATGGAACCTATGCCAGTTAAACCTGTGATCACTTCCAATTTTGAATACCTAATCAGCTCATTATACGAAAACGATTTTGAAGAAACATTAGAAGTTGAAGGTTGGATGTTAAATCTCGAAACTTTTGTAGAAGACGATAATAAGGCACCTGCCTTAGCTATAGAATCCTGGATGACTGATGTGAATACTTATATTCCCGAAACAATGGAACCCGAACTTACAGTTGAATTGTGGATGACAAATATGGAAGCTTATAGGTCAGAATTAAGCGAACCAGCGTTAGCACTTGAAGAATGGATGATGGACGTTGATGCTTTTGAGGTTGAAATTGAAACCGGGTTGGCACTAGAATACTGGATGACAAATGAATATGCTTTCATCATCGATGAAAACGAACCGGAGCTTGCTATAGAAAGTTGGATGACCAACATTGATGCCTTTGTATGTACAGAACAAATTTTAGCACTAAAATAAACTGCTGTATTATTTGGTTCTCAAAATACAAAGCTCAATTCCTATATAATGCAATATATTGTCCCAAAGCAGTAATTGATACCCATACAATTACTGCTTTTACTTTACAATTGATTCAATTTCTTTCCTTTGTGCGAACCAAACAAGAAGTTTTTAGGACTCCCAATAACCTGCTCTCCATAAATGCCTGTATGTCCCGAAAACAAATAAGCCGTGGCACATGCTATCCCAATAAACACACCTGCCTCAGAACCAAACAACTCAATTCCCATTAAAGTACAGGCAATAGGAGTGTTAGTAGCACCGGAAAACACCGCTACAAAACCCATTCCTGCCAAAAGTGCAACCGGCAAAGGGATAAACAACGAAAGCGCGCTCCCTAAGGTAGCGCCAGTAAAAAAGAGCGGAGTAACTTCCCCACCTTTAAATCCGGCTCCTAAAGTAAATGAGGTAAACAAAATTTTGAGTAGAAAATCGGTAAATGGCAACTGCTGTTCAAAGGATTCCAAAATGACAGGCACACCTAAACCTATCCATCGTGTTGAGCCAATTAACCATACCGCAACTGCAATAACAACGCCACCTGCGACTGGTCTTAAAGGAGGGTACTTCAATATCTTTTTAAAGAAGGCTCCCCAATAATGTGTCGCATTGGAAAAAAGCATTCCGGCCAAACCAAAACTCACGCCAGCCAACAGAGCCCACAACAATTGTGGCGCCCATAAATCAGGGACAAAAGGAATTTCGTAATATGTATGATGAATAGGCCATAGATGGGCTGCCTCATTAGCAAACACGGCAGCTAAAAAACTGGGGATAATGGCATCGTAACGCATCCTGCCCACCACAAATACTTCAAGGGCAAATACGGCTCCCGCCAATGGTGTTCCAAAAATAGATGCAAAACCTGCACTTACTCCGGTCACCAATAATATTTTCCTATTCTCGGGCTTTAATTTAAAAATCTTTGTAAACTGGTCGGCAATGGCACCTCCCATTTGTATGGCCGTCCCCTCCCTCCCTGCTGAACCTCCGAAAAGGTGGGTTACCACGGTACTCAATAATACAAGGGGCGCCATCTTTAACGGAATAATTTTTTTAGGACTATGAAACTCTTCCAATATCTGGTTGTTTCCTTTTACCACCGATTGTCCGAAATAATGGTAAACCAGACCAATTACCAATCCTCCCAATGGTAAAAAAGCAATAATCCAGAAATTACTTTCACGCAAGTTGGTAGCCCATTCCAATGCAATTAAAAAAATGGCCGAAGCAGAACCTGCCAGCAAACCCACTATTCCACAAAGCAAAATCCACTTGCCCAAATACACCAGAGAAGGGATAAAACCTTGGGGAATATTTTGTTTTAGCCGTTTTTTAAGACTCATAATAGATTATTCGTAAAAAGCATTCTCACCGGGATATTGATATTTGTCTTTGGCTATATCCTGAGGAAAAAGAAAATAGGTTACTTTCCCTATGGAACAAACCTTACCCTGACTATCCTCAATAGTTGTTTCAAAAACAGCCAATCGTCGGTTCACGCTTTCAACACGGGCTCGTATGGTAATTTCATCATCCGTTATCATAAGCGGATTCTTGTATCGTACACTCAGGTTGGAAGTTACACCTGCAGTCTTGCATTGCGTATACACTGCCCAACTGGCCACTTCATCGTGCAGGGTAGCTTGAATTCCGCCATGCACCACATTCCTATAACCCTCAAACTGTTTCCCGGGAATCCACTTACAAACCACCTCTTCCCCATCTTCCCAAAACTCTAATTGTAACCCAATATTATTTAGGGGAGAGCAACCAAAACACTTATAATCGTGCTGTTTGCTATTTACAAACGGATTGATAATCTTTCTCATGCGCCCAAAATTAGTGGTTTTTACATTACAATGAACAAAAACGCCGGAAAAGAATAACTCCCTTCCGGCCTTTTGTTTTATTTGTTAGCTTACGTTTCAATACATCCAAGAAACTATCTATTCTTCGCCTTACGCCCTTATTAGCATAAACCAATGATCATAAAACAATAGTTATGGTAATGAAAAATAGTTACTATTGACTTTTGACCGGACTATGGGCTACCAAATACTGAACGTAGACTGAACTACTGCTGACTTCCAGGTATAGCACCTCTCATGCCCACCACGTCGCGATCAAATAAATAAAGATTCTGTCCGTTTAACAACTTCAGTTTATCGATGATATTCGTAACAGAAGCTTCTTCCTCAATTTGCTCGTTTACAAACCATTGTATCCAGTTGTGTGTCGTAAAATCTTTTTCATCCAAACAAACGCCAACAATTTCGTTAATGCTTTCGCTCACAAACCGCTCATGTTCTAAGGTCTGCTCAAAAATCTCCTCCACATTGGCAAATTCTGCAGGTGGTTGTTCTACTGCAGGAATTACAGCTTTCCCACCTCTTTCGTTAACGTATTTCATAAATTTTAATAGGTGAATCTTTTCTTCTTCGGCCTGGGCATACATCCATTCCGAAACTCCACCAAATCCGTTTGTTTCAGCCCATGAGGCCATTGACAAATATAAATTAGACGAGTACGCCTCCCTTTCGATTTGTCTTACCAAAATATCTTCTACCGGTTTTTTCAACATAATCCTATTTTTTATCTATTATTATTTTCTTTCCTATGGTCAAAATTATAATAATTCGGATAAAAAAGTATGTTTTTTCGCTTTACTGTTAGTTATTTAGAATACTTCTACACAACCCATTAAAGCTGTTTTTTTTAATCATCCCCAAATAAATAAAAGACACACAAGTATTTAATTCTCGAAATAAGTTCATATCTTATGCAGTTGTTAAGTGAAAATTGATGATAAAAAAAATCCTTGTTGCAAACAGAGGCGAAATAGCGGTGCGCATCATGCGTTCCTGTCGCGAAATGGGAATCTTATCTGTGGCAGTTTTCTCCGAAGCTGACCGAACATCCATGCATGTACGATATGCAGATGAGGCCTACTGTATTGGTCCTTCTCCATCAAACGAGAGTTACTTAAAAATGGATACCATTATACATGTAGCATTAAAAGCTCAGGTAGATGCTATTCATCCCGGCTACGGTTTTTTATCCGAGAATGCCGAATTTGCCAGAAAAATTGTGGAAAACGACATTTTGTTCATTGGCCCAAACCCCGACGCCATATCTGCCATGGGCGATAAGGTTACTGCCCGAAAGTTGATGGAGAGTTCCGGTGTTCCGGTTGTACCGGGAACAAAAAAATCGCTCGGTTCAATGGAGGAACTTCATTCCGTTGCCAACGAAATAGGATATCCGCTAATGATAAAAGCTTCTGCAGGGGGTGGGGGAAAAGGTATGAGGCTGGTTAAAAATAAAGCCGACCTGGATTCATCCTACAACATGGCAAAATCGGAAGCCTTATCGGCCTTTGGCGACGACACGGTTTATATCGAGAAATACATCGAGTCACCGCATCACATCGAATTCCAGATATTGGCTGATCAACATGGCAACACGATTCACCTTTTCGAACGGGAGTGCTCCGTCCAACGGCGCCATCAAAAAGTAGTAGAGGAAACCCCATCGCCCCATATGACCCCTGAACTGAGGGAAACTATGGGACAATATGCCATTAAAGCTGCACAATCCGTTAATTATATAGGCGCCGGCACCATCGAGTTTTTGGTAGATGACAAGCACAATTTCTACTTTCTGGAGATGAACACCCGCCTGCAAGTTGAGCACCCGATTACTGAAAGGGTTACCGGCATAGATATCGTTAAAGAACAAATAAACATTGCCGACGGCAAAACTTTGAGCTATCAACAAAATGATCTTATCATGCACGGCCATTCCATCGAATGTCGGATTTATGCCGAAGATCCGCAAAATAATTTCATGCCCAATCCCGGTTTGATCAAGCACATAAGTGAACCTCATGGCCTGGGAGTCAGAACAGACGGATATGTGTACAAGGGTTACGAAATTCCAATCTACTATGACCCCATGATATCAAAATTGATTATTTGGGCAAAAACCAGGAAAGAAGCCATAGACAGAATGAAAAGAGCATTGTATGAATATAAGATAACCGGGGTAAAGACCTCTATCCCGTTTCTGGAGAAAATCATGGACACACCTGATTTTAAAAACGGAAAATACAACACGCATTTTATCGAAAAAAACGAAGAATATCTTGAGATTGACGAGCCTTGCGAACTGGAGTGCCAGGACATTGCCATGTTTGTAACCTATCTGGATTTTATGAAGAAACAACAAACGAAGGTTCAGGATAACGTTACTAACAAACGTTCGCCCTGGAAGGAATTTGGAAAGAAAAGGAATATGTTAAGATTTTAACCGGCATGGCCGGAGCAGATAATTAATTCGCAAATTAACATGATAGTATTTTTCTGGAGTTCCATTCAGCTATTTAAAATTAAAATAAATGTATCATGCCTTTAGAACTAAAAATAAACGATAGAAAAACAAAGATAGAAGTACTTCAACAAAATGGCAGTGCTTATCATGTTAAAATAGATGGCAAAGAATATCATTTAGATGTGATGCAAGTCGAATCATCCGTATATTCCGTATTATACAAAGGTCAATCCGTTAACCTGGAAATGATTGAAGGAGACAATCCAAACCAATATAAAGTAAATACGCGAACCGACCATTTTTCTGTGGATGTTATCGATCCAGTTACCCGTTATAAAACAAGCCAGTCCAATGGTCTCAAAAGTAACGATCAGATCATTGAATCCCCTATGCCGGGAAGAATCGTAAAAATTCTCGTTGAAGAAGGTGATCTTATTGAAGAAGGCCAAACGGCCCTTATCGTTTCTGCCATGAAAATGGAAAGCGAATACAAAGCACCCATTTCGGGCGTCGTATCAAAAATTCATGTTTCCGAAGGGGATACCATTGACGGCGGTGTGCCCCTGGTCGAAATTGATCCGCACACAAAATGATATCCCCCTTAATTCAAATCTATTAAAAAACCTTTAAGTTAATCATATGCAATCATTAAACGAAAAGTATAAAATTTACGAGGACAAAAATAAGGAAGCAGAGATTGGTGGAGGACAAAAACGAATTGACAAACAACATAGTGCAGGCAAGCTGTCGGCGAGGGAAAGGATTAACCTTTTTCTTGACCCCAACACCTTTGTTGAGTTGGATAAGATGATCACCCATTCCTGCCATAATTTCGATATGCAGAAACAAGTTATACCGGGCGATGGAGTGGTAACGGGATATGGCAAAGTCGATGGACGTTTGGTTTATGTTTTTGCACAGGATTTCACTGTTTTTGGAGGCTCATTGAGCATAACCAATGCCAGTAAAATAATAAAAGTACATAAGCTTGCACTTAAAATGGGCGCCCCAGTAATTGGACTGAACGATTCCGGCGGTGCACGCATTCAAGAGGGCGTTCAAAGCCTGGCAGGTTATGGCGACATATTCTATTTGAACGTAAAAGCGTCTGGTGTTATTCCGCAAATTTCAGCTATCATGGGACCATGTGCCGGTGGGGCTGTGTACTCCCCGGCTTTAACCGACTTTATATTCATGGTGCAAGACAGCAGCTATATGTTTGTTACAGGGCCCGAAGTAATTAAAACCGTTACGCACGAAGAGGTCAGCAAGGAGGAACTTGGAGGAGCGGTTACACACAACTCAAAAAGCGGCGTGGCTCATTTTTTAGGCGATAATGACGAACATACGCTTATGATGATACGGGAACTACTTAGTTTTCTGCCGTCTAACAACATGGAAGAAACGCCCATCATCCCTACAGGTGATAAAATAGACCGTAAAGATGAGTCCCTTCAGGAATTGGTTCCCGCAGATCCGAACAAGCCCTACAATATGCTGGATTTAATTCGTACCGTTGTTGACAACAAGCACTTTCTGGAGGTGATGCCGCAATATGCCAAAAATATGATTACAGGATTTGCCAGGTTCAACGGCCGTTCGGTTGGAATAGTGGCCAATCAACCCGCATTTTTGGCTGGCGTATTGGATATCAATTCAAGCATTAAGGCAGCACGGTTTGTCAGGTTCTGCGATTCGTTTAATATTCCTTTGGTGACCTTTGTTGATGTTCCCGGATTTTTGCCAGGAACTACCCAGGAATATGGGGGTATTATCAAACATGGTGCCAAGTTGCTTTATGCGTATGCTGAGGCTTCTGTGCCGAAAATAACCGTAATCACACGAAAAGCATATGGTGGCGCATACGATGTGATGGCCAGCAAACATTTAATGGCCGATATCAACCTGGCCTACCCCACTGCCGAAATAGCCGTTATGGGACCCGAGGGAGCCGTTAATATTATTTTTAGGAACGAGGATCCGCAAGAACGTGTTAAAAGAGTCGACGATTACAGAGACAACTTCGCCAATCCATACAGGGCAGCCGAATTAGGGTATCTCGATGAAATAATTATGCCACGTGAAACCAGAATAAAGGTGATTCAAGCCTTAGATATGACACAGAACAAAAGCGAAACAAATCCTGCAAAAAAACATGGAAATATGCCTTTATAATTCTTAAATTTATAGTAAGACTAAAGGTTTTTTATGAACACGCTGGATCAATTAAAACAGTTTACAAAAGTTGTTGCCGATACGGGAGATTTTGAATCCATGAAATCTTTTAAACCCATTGACGCAACAACAAACCCTTCGCTTATTTTAAGGGCTGCACTTATTCCCCAATACAAGCCTTTAATACTTGATGCATTGGAATATGCCAAAACAAAAACGGATATTATTGAAATGCAACTTGGGTTTGCCTTGGATAAAGTGGCGGTGAACTTTGGACTGGAAATATTAAAAATAGTTCCGGGCAGGGTTTCCACGGAAGTGGATGCAAGGCTAAGCTTTGACACAAACGGCATCATATCTAAAGCTCGGGAAATCATCTCCCTGTATGAAAATGCAGGTATCGACCGCAGTAAAATACTTGTTAAAATTGCCTCGACGTGGGAAGGCATAAAGGCTGCCAAAGTGTTGGAAAAAGAGGGAATACACGGCAATCTCACCCTATTGTTTAACCTGGCTCAGGCCATAGCTTGCGCCGAAGCAGGGGTTCAGCTTATATCGCCCTTCGTTGGTCGTATTTGTGATTGGCACAAAAAAGAACGGGGCGTAGACCATATCGATCCCATAGATGATCCCGGGGTGCATTCCGTTACTGAAATCTACAACTATTACAAAAAGTTTGGATATGACACGGAAATAATGGGTGCCAGCTTCCGAAATACGGGAGAGATATTGGAACTGGCAGGTTGCGACCTTTTAACGATTTCACCTGCTTTACTTGGCGAACTTGAAAATTCATCGAAAAAAATAGATAAAAAACTGTCTGCTTCTGCCGCTCGACGAAAGGAGATTAAAAGGATAGATATAGATGAAAAAAGATTTAGGTGGATGCTGAATGAGGATGCTATGGCCACCGAGAAACTTGCCCAAGGTATCAGAAGCTTTAGTGCCGATATAATTAAACTTGAAAGTGTGCTGATGAAATTGCTAGACAATTAATACGGTGAAATTGGTTTTTTTGGAGCAACAAATGCAATCCCAAGCGCAAATATATGATATAAAGGTGCCATTATATTTTGTTATATATCGGGTACATCTCTAAACGCTTACTTATTGGAATACGACACCTAAAGTATATTTTCCTCCATCCATGATAAGTGTATCCTTAGTAAGCTCAATTTAAAATGGTGTATGCCTGATACTTTGATTGTAAAAACCTGTGTCATTAATGAACAAATAAAACTTAGGTAACAGTTAAATACATCATTATTTAAGGTACTTCAAAAGTATTAATTTGGGCAGGGGTAATCCTTTTTTGTTTCTTTTGAGCACGGCATCGTTTTGACGTAGTGGCTAATGTGCCAAATTAGTAATACGGTGAAATTGGTAACATCTCAAACTATAGGGATTTTTACTGATAAACTACTCCTAAGGCATATTTTCTTCCATTTATGGTAAGCGTTTTCATAGTAAACTAATGGGCACTACTATCGGTTTGGAGAGAAAGTAAAACAACAAGGTTACTGATTCTCACATGCACTCTTGTAAATATAATTGCATTTTTATTCACAATTATGGTTTATGTACCAATGAATGATTTGATCCAATCTAATTGAAAGAACTGGTTAATAAATGGGTCAAATTTGATTATCTAAGACTATTATTAGTCGGCGTTGGGTTAATTTCTTCTATATTTGGACTAAACGCTTAATAAAACAAATAGAAAATTGTTTTTTGTTAGATAAACCATCCAACCATCTGGCATAAACATTAGCGTTATGGCGAAGCTTACATCGGGATTCTTGATTCAATTACATTTGACAAAGTCAAAATCCTTTTGAGGATAATCTAAACAACAAATTACATAGCATGAAATACACCTTGGCATTCGATGTTTACGGTACATTAATAAATACATCTGGAATTTATGACTCTTTAAAAAGCATGATTGGAGCGCATGCAAAACCCTTTATGGATGACTGGAGAAATAAACAGTTAGAATATTCTTTTAGACGCGGATTAATGGATAAATACACTGACTTTTCAATATGCACCAAGGATTCATTGGAATACTGCTGCCAGATGTACGGGATTGATCTGAATAAAAAACAGAAAGAAGCTTTAATGGATGAGTATACCATCTTACCCGCCTTTCCTGATGTAAAGGCTGCATTGAAAAATCTAAAAGAATCCGGACATCGATTATTTGCATTTTCGAATGGAAGTGAAAAGGCTGTGCGAAAATTGTTAACAACTGCCCGGATTGTTGACTTATTTGATGGTATTGTAAGTGTTGAAAACGTGCAGTCCTTTAAGCCCAATCCTTTGGTATATGCGCATTTCAATAAGGAAACAAGTTCCACAAAAACGAATTCATGGTTAATATCAAGCAATCCTTTTGATGTGATTGGAGCAGTTTCATTTGGAATGTATTCAGCTTGGATTCGACGGACTAAAGACTCAATCTTTGACCCCTGGGGAATTGAACCAACACTAATAATTAATGAACTTACTGAATTATCACTAAGATTAGAGACGAAGGATTAAAACTATTGCCATCAATTTGTATATTGTAATGGCGGATAAACGCCAATACATGAATGTTTGCCGTCCGTTCGAACTAAGTAACGGTTCGGTTGAAAATCGCCATCAAACACCAAACTTTCATCAACAAAACCGTCAACGTATATTCATATCACTCCGCCAGTAATTAAATAATACAGAAATGTTGAACATAGACAACTTAAAACAACAGAAACGATTATCCCTCATGAGAATTCTTAAGCATGTTTTAATTATCGCATTAATTTTTTCCAGTCAACTTATTTATGCAGGCAATTGGGTTAAACTGAAACAAAATTTAAGAGATTTTTATTTGCTTGAGGCGGTTAGCGACAGAGAGGTACAAAACGTACTTGAAAGTATGAATAATGATTTTTCTTTTAGCGATATTGATTATAATATGCACCGCAGAAGCAACTGGAAGCCACGAGAACATCTGAATCGACTGATTACGCTGGCCACAGCATATGAAAATACAAACAGTAAGTATTACAAATTGGATGAAATAGCTGAATCAATTGTTGGCGGATTAAACTATTGGAGTTACAACCATTTTTATAGCCACAACTGGTGGCAACAGGAAATAGGTGTCCCCCAAAACATTGGACCAACGCTCATCATTTGCGAATCTATCATTCCTGATTCCACAATGACCAAATCGTTAGAAGTAATGGATAAATCTAAAATCCGCATGACGGGACAAAATAAGATATGGCTTAGTGGAAATGTTTTAATGCGTGAATTAGTGCGTGGTAACGACAGTTTGGTAACCGCCGCAGCCGATACCATTAAGTCCGTTCTGGTTCTTTCAAAGCCCTATCAAGAGGGTATTCAGCCTGACTATTCATTTCATCAACACGGCCCTCAACCTCAGTTTGGAAACTATGGATTGCATTTTGCAGAAGATATGATTAAGTGGATGTTCATTTTCAACAATACGGACATTGCTTTTTCTTCGGAAAAAGTGGACCTGATGCGAAAACTAATGTTCGAAGGCCAGCAAAAAGTGGTATACAAAGGAAAATACGAGACTTTAGCAACGGGACGCCAGATTTTTCCCGAGATGGTAAACGGCAAAAAGTATCGTGGCCCAATGGCCAAATATGAAATTTACAAAAAACTGGAGAAAGTATTTAACAAATTTGACACCCAAGACAATCCATGCGCTGCTCCCAGAGAGTACATTCATTTTCGAAATTCTGATTACAGTCTGTATCGAACAGGTTCGTTTTTTTCTGCGGTCCGGATGTCGTCACAACGAATAATCGGAGCCGAAGCCGGCAATGGCGAAAATCAACTGGGATATTATTTAGGTGATGGGACCAACCTTATCTATCGCCGGGGTGATGAATACCATGAAATTTATCCCGTGTGGAATTGGAAAAAACTACCCGGAACCACTACAGTGCAGGATACAGCCAAACTCCCTGTTTTAACTTGGTCGGGATATAAAAACGGATCTTATTTTGCCGGAGGTTTAAAAAGTAAGGATGTGGGCATCACTGCTTTCAAATACCGCCGAGATAGCCTACAGGCGAATAAATCCTATTTTTTTATTGGCAACAAGGTTTATGCCTTAGGATCAGCCATTAGTACCAACCGAAACTTTGATGTGGTAACTACCATTAATCAATGCTATAAAAATGGTGATGTTGTAGTTTCTAAAAATAAAGGCAGAATCACATCTGTATGGCACGATAGCATAGCTTACGTGAGCTTATGTGATCAACAATTAAATGTCAGACAGGACGTACAATCCGGCACCTGGAAAAGGATACTGACATGGCATACCGATAGTTTGATTTCTAAAGATATTTTTGATCTCGAAGTGAATCATGGCGAGAAACCAAATAATGGAAAATATGGGTATGTTTGTGTTGTGGGGATTTCTGCAAAGGAGGTTAAAGAAGTTATTAAGAATCGATTGGGTGCGAATATAGCTCATAAAAACGAAGTTCACGCTCTAAGCTTTAATCAAGGTAAAACACTTGCCATAAGCGCTTTTGAGCCCTGCGAAGTCGAAATTGGAAATCAGCAAAAGCTAATTATAAAGTCCCCTTGTTTATTATGTTTGAATAAATACAATGATGGATGGACAATAGAAGCGGTAGACCCCACGCAACAGCTGAAAATACTTTCTTTTGGAATTACCGGCAAGTACCGGTTGAAAGGTGCTCAGCGTTCTAATATTGCGGGTGATGTTACATTTTTTGATATCACACCTCCTGAAAATAGCTATGAAAAAGGAAAGAAAAGCTCTGTAATGTTAATTACAAAATAATTTTTTCACCCAAATTATTTGTC